>WGMW01000020.1 GCA_016124845.1 Flavobacteriales bacterium | reverse complement strand
TTTTAGACGAGCCTCCTCGGCCGCTTTGGCCCGTGCAGCTTCCTCTGCCTGCTTGGCTGCAAGTTCAGCTGCGGCCTTTTCAGCCTGTGCTTTGGATTCCTGCTCTGCTTTTAGGCGAGCTTCCTCAGCCGCTTTGGCCTGAGCAGCTTCTTCTGCTTTTTTGGCTGCAAGTTCAGCTGCGGCCTTTTCAGCCTGTGCTTTGGATTCCTGCTCTGCTTTTAAGCGAGCTTCCTCAGCCGCTTTGGCCTGAGCAGCTTCTTCTGCTTTTTTGGCTGCAAGTTCAGCTGCGGCCTTTTCTGCTTGTGCTTTGGATTCCTTCTCTGCTTTTAGGCGAGCTTCCTCAGCCGCTTTGGCCTGAGGAGTTTCTTCCGCCTGCTTGGCTGCAAGTTCTGCCTCAGCATTTTCTGTCTGGGCTGTTTCTTCCGCCTGTTCTGAAGCTTCCTTCTCTGCCGCTTCTTTGGCAGCCTGTGCCTGAATCGCTTCAAATCGTGCCTTCGCTTCGGCCTTTCTTCGTTCCAATTCAGCTTGCTTGGCCCGCTCTTCTTCCGAAGCAAGTTCCGCTTCTGCTTCCTCTTTCTCCTTTGCTGCTAATGCCTCTGCTTTTTTTCTTTCCTCTTCCTTCTGCTTTGCAAGCGCCTCTGCCTCGGCTTGTTGTTTCGCCCGCTCCTCTGCTTCTGCGGCCAAACGCTCTTCGTCAGCTGCCCGTTGGGCGGCCAGTGCTGCCTCTTCCTCTAACTTCTTCGTTTCGTCCTGGAGCGCCAGAATGTTCTCTCCGAACACCACTTCTTCCAACTCCAATACTCCATCATATTCTTCGTAAGATTCATCTTGAGAAATCGGAAGCTTGGCCACGATAGGTTCGTACCCATCGGCTTCGTATGTGATCGTGTATGTTTCGCCTGGACGGAGAATCAGCACGAAAAAACCCGTTGAAGGATTGGGCCGATAGGTACCGATATTGGCGCCTCCTTCATCCGTAACGGTGATCTTGGCACTAATATCCGCATAGGCCATTGCAGGTACTTTCATGTTGCCCCGTGCCACCGCCATCGCGTCAGACTTCTTGGCTTCCAGTCGAAGCATGTAAAGATCTGTTCCACCGAAACCACCGTCCTTATCGGAACTGTAGTAACCTGTGCGACCGTCAGGCGCCAAGATGAAGAACACATCATCTTCTGAGGTGTTGATCGGATACCCGATATTCTCAGGCACGGTCCATGCGCCATCCTCAAACTCCGAACGGAAAATATCGAAACCACCCATGGACGTGTGTCCCATGGAACTGAATATCAACGTCTTGCCATCGGCAGAAATGAAAGGTGAATCCTCTTCGTACTGCGAGTTGACGACACTCCCCATGTTCTGAGCCAATGCCCATTCTCCATTTGGGAGTTTTTTGCAATACCAAAGGTCCCTACCACCATATCCTCCTTCGCTTCGGTTCGAAACGAAGATCAGCATGTCCTGCGTGGCGTTGACCGTTGCGTGTGTCTCCCACGATTTGCTGTTGATATCAGAACCCATCGGTTCAGGCTTGCTCCAATCGCCACCATTTTTGGTGCTATAGTAGATATTGCCATCGCCATTATCGTCCTTGTAGATGAACAATAACTGCCCGTCTGGAGAAAGGCCAATGGCCGCATCATGTCCTGGGGTATTGATATTGGAACCTATACTTTTAGGAGCACTCCATTGCGTGCCCGATTGACGCGTACTTATGTAAATATCATCATAGTAATTGCCATTGTCGTCTACCAATCCGCCAGTTCCGCCTTCTCTTCTTGATGTGAAGATGAGTGTACGTCCATCAGCCGTTACGATCGGGCAATAATCGGGGTACTTGCTGTTGACCGTTGGCCCCATATTGGTGATCTTCACACCAACTGGGTGCTTGGTCAACTCCATGGCGTTCTCGGCATACTGAATTTGCTGACGTACCTGATTGTAGGTTTCCACATCGTCCAGTTCAATGAACGAACGGTAATTGTAGTAATTGGAAACCGCCCTGTCAAACTGATTCTTATGGTGATACGCTTTACCCAAATAGTAATAGGTGATGCCTGGCGCGCGCTTCTCTTTCCAGTTACCTTCCTCATACGTTCCAGGGCTTGCCACATCGCGCGTAGCAGACTCTAACCGTTTGATGGCCAAGGCATGGTCTTTCTTTCCCATCAGGTAACAGATGCCTAACAGATGGTTGACATTGGCGTTCATTGAATCGGAAGCATACAACTCTTCCAACAATGGGAGCGCATCCATGTACGCGCCATCGTACACCAAAGCATCAGCCTTGTTGAATTTCTGCTTGAACTTGGAGTCACCGTAAGGTTGTGCCAGACAAGCTACCGACATCAACCACAGCAATCCACCTGAAATCAGATATTTCATTTCCCTTTTCCTCAGAACTACTCTGCTAAGTGCGTTCTAACTATGGATGTCGGTACTTGTGACAGTCCATAATTCCGCCAAAGATAAAAGAATTACAAAGTTGAGATGGACGAAATCGACCAGCCGAAAGCTGCATAAAACCTACTTGTTCAATGCGATCGGTTTTAACTGTATGGCACGGTTTATCTCGAAGTAAGATGTGTTCTCTGGAACAAACAATTTCTCCGACTTATAGAGATAGCCATCCGCCTCGTAAGCGATATTGTAATTCCCTCCTGGATGAAGAATGAGCACAAACCGCCCGTTGTCCTGCCGTGGCCTGTAAATACCGAACAATTCTCCTGTTTCGTTATCGGTCACTTTTATCTGAACATCCTGCGGCAGCTTGCCTTGCTCGTTTGGCATGATGGCTCCTTTGTAAACTGTAAGCGGAACTTCACGGTCTCTATCCAATCGGATCAGGTAAATGTCCTTTCCGCCATACCCCTTGCCGCTTGAAGATGAATAATAGGCACGCTTTCCGTCTGGCGACATTACGAAGAAGTAATCGTCATCGGGTGTGTTGACAGGACTACCGATGTTCATTGGTGTGGACCATTTCCCATTTTCCTCCACCGAGAAGAAAATATCGTAACCGCCCATGCTGTTGTGTCCCTTCGAACTGAAGAAAAGGGTTTTCCCATCGGGATGGATGAACGGAGCCTCCTCATCATATTTGGTATTGATCACGTCTCCCAAATTCTCGGCAACCGCCCACTCTCCATTAGGTAATCTGCGGCTTCGGAAGATGTCCATTCCACCTTCACCGCTTCTATCGGAAGTGAAATAAAGTGTCTGTCCATCGGCCGAAACGGTCGCATGCGTCTCTCGGAACGGTGAATTGATGTTCTGATTGAGAAGAAGTGGTTCGCTCCATGAACCATTTTTCATCTGACTTACGTAGATGTTGCCGTCTCCAAAATCATCACGGTAGATGTAAAGTTCCTGTCCATCTGCAGAAAGACCGATACTGGCATCGTGACCTTCGGTATTGATGCGGCTTCCGATACCCACAGGCTTGCCCCAAGTTCCATCTTCCTGTTTCTGTGAAACGAAAATATCCTCGAAGTACTTGTCGTCAAGGTCCAGCTGACCACCTGTACAGGTCGGTCGTCTGGAAGTGAAAATGAGCATCGATTCGGTGGCATCAACCACGGCTGCATACTCATCGTATATGGAATTGATGTTCTCTCCCAGATTCTCTGTTGTGGCGCTGATCGGAGATTCTTTCAGCAACTTTCCGTTCAAACAGGTTTGGATCATCCATTCAATTTCCTCCTGCTTGAGTTTGTCGATGGATTTATCGACTTCCAAATACTTACGGTACGCGGCAATGGCATTGTCGAACTGCGAATTGAGATGGTACGCACGCGCCAAATAGTAATAGGCATCAAGCGGAGCTTCGGTCTCTTTGTAATTGTCCTTCGACTTGGCGCTGGTCTTCACCACCGCCTTTTCCAAATAAGGAACCGCTTTGGCCTTCTGGCCATTGATCAACAAGTAACTTCTACCGACCTTATAGTTGAGGAAACAATTGGTAGAATCGATGTTGTGAAGATCCATGAAGTTCTTGGCCGCACGCTCCGCTTTTCCTGCTTCCAGCTGCTCGTTGGCAACGGGAAAAACCCTTTTGAAATGAGCTTCTTTGTTGGCCTGTCGCTGTGCAAATACAGCTTGGGTTACGAACAAAAATGCAGCAAATAGCAGAGATAGCGGTCGGCTCATATGATACATATCGGTTTGCTGATCAATAGATCGGTCACGTTAAAATCGATCCGAATTCACCGTTCGGATGCACCCGATACGCAAATTAGACTAAATGGTTCTATTGATGTCCCAATTCTCCAAATAATCTGCCACTCTACGCACAAATGAACCTCCCAAAGCACCATCAACAATGCGATGATCGTAAGAGTGCGAGAGGAACATCATGTGTCTAATTGCAATGGCATCGCCCGTTGGTGTTTCAATCACTGCAGGCTTCTTTCTAATGGCTCCAACAGCCATAATGGCCACCTGCGGCTGATTGATAATTGGCGTTCCCATCACGTTGCCGAATGTTCCAACATTGGTGATGGTATAGGTTCCACCCTGAATTTCTTCTGGCGCAAGTTTGTTGCTCCGAGCTCTATCAGCAAGGTCATTCACGGCTTTGGTCAGTCCAAGCAGACTCATTTGATCGGCATTCTTAATGACGGGAACGATCAGGTTTCCGTCTGGTCTGGCCGTTGCCATTCCCATGTTGATGGATCTGCGCTTGATGATGTTCTGTCCGTCCAACGAAACATTTACACCTGGCATGTCTTTAATGGCCTTCACCAACGCTTCAATGAAAATCGGAGTGAATGTCAGTTTTTCGCCTTCGCGTTTCAAGAATGCATCCTTCACCTTATCGCGCCACATGACGACATTGGTCACATCGGCTTCCACGTAACTCGTTACGTGTGGCGATGTATGCTTGCTCATCACCATGTGTTCTGCAATGAGTTTGCGCATGCGGTCCATTTCAACGATCTCATCGCCTGGCATCAATGGAACAGAAACTTTTCCGACATGAGCTGTGGGCGCTGCTTTGGGTGCTGGCTGCGAAACCGCTGGTGCTGTCTGTACCTCCGTTTGCGTGCCGCGATTAGGCAGATAGTTGAGAATATCCGACTTGGTCACTCTTCCACCCTGTCCGCTTCCTTCAATGGTTTCGAGTTCTTGAACGGAAACTCCTTCTGTTTTGGCAATGGTTCTCACCAATGGCGAGTAGAAACGTCCACTATCCGAACGTTTTGGAATCTCGCCCACTTCGGCTGCTCCGTTTGAAGAATGACCGTTAGACGAGGCCGAAACTGGCTCAGCAACTGGCTGCGGCTTTTCGTCTTTCGTTGGTTCAGGTGCTTTTGGCGCAGGTTCTGAAGTAGCACCCGCCTCAGTCGTTATGTATGCCACAGGACTTCCAACCTGAACCACATCATCGGCCTGACAGCATTGCTCGGCAAGAACGCCTTCCACAGGCGATGGAATCTCGCTATCAACCTTATCGGTTGCGATCTCCATGATCGGCTCATCCAACTCAACGGTATCGCCAACCTCTTTCAACCAACGGATAACCGTTGCTTCTGCCACACTTTCGCCCATCTTGGGCATCAACACTTCAACTTTAGCCATTGCTACAATTTTGGGAGGGCAAAGATAACTATCAAAGCAAACCTCGAAGGTTTTGAAAACCTTCGAGGTTTATCACCTGCCCAGATTACGAAAACCCTTGAACACGATATTCAAATCGTTTGCTACGCGATAATCCTTGGCGTAGAGCATGTTCAATCGTGTCAATCCCTCTTCATCAGGTTCGCCCGCTTCCAATCCATCCAACGGGTTCAGGACTGAGTCCGCAATCTTCGGCAATTGGAAATTCTGATCGGCATTAAGGTCTTTGATGTAGCCGACCCATGTTCGCTTTCCGATGAGGACAAGCAGAATGTTCTTGATCAGTCCGAATGGATTTTTCATCGCCCAAATGATTATTGGGCTAAGCGCCAGAAAGAGGATCGCCAGCAATACATCCAGCAATCGTTTTACCCGCTGATTGGTCGGTTTGGTAATGGCATTGATACCGAACGCGTATAGATCACCAGCTGTATTGATGGAGTTGCTACCTATGAGAAACATGGTTTCGCTGGGCGCTATCTTAAAATCAACTTCTGGGAAGTTGGTCTGCGTCATGCAATCAATTATCCGCTGCGCGGGAATGTCCTTCGCACAGAAGATCACCTCGCCAATGTTCTGAATACGGATGAACTCATCCAGTTTGGAAAGGTCACTCTCATCCGAAACTTCATACCGCCCTACAAAACCAAGTGTTTTGAATGTATCTTTCAAAAGGTTCTCAACCCGAGAAATTTCATCTGACCTTCCAACCACCAAAAAGCGTTTGGTCTTCTCGCTGTTCAGATTGAAACCGCTCACCTTCAACAGATGAAGCGCAAACCTCACCAACGGAATGACCATCAACGCCCAAAGTGAACCGATAAGAATTACTGCACGACTGAAACGCACCTGCTCGCCCATCAATCCATAGCCTATTAATATGATGGCTGAACCAGCCACCAAACCTTTCACCACATTGGAAAGCTTTATCGGCTTATCGTAACCGCCCGAAAAGTGCATGGAAACGAGCCAGATCAGCACGTAAACTGGAAGTACGAACAGGAAGAATTCCTTCGGGTAATGCAATCCTTCGCCAGCTTTTACCGATGATTCCCAATAGGTGGAAATGACGAACAACCCTGCGTAAATGAGTGCTCCGTCCAGAAGTGGCAACGCAATTCGCTTCGCAAAGCGATTGGCAACTGAAATGGAAGCCCGCAACAAAATGGCGAAGTTGATGAGCAACGAGAACATCTGCGCGCGCTCCTTTGAAAAATGCTTCTTGGCGAAAATCGCCATCGCGTTGTAGAACACGAACACGTAATTCAGACTTCCCTTTTTGGTGCTTTCACCTTTATAATGAATGATGCGCGCCTCTGGATAATAGTAGTTCTTGTAACCGCCTTTGATGATGCGATACGAAAGATCGATGTCCTCTCCGTACATGAAGTAATCCTCATCCAGCAGTCCAACCTTATCCAACGCTTCCTTACGCATCAGCATGAACGCGCCCGAAAGCACTTCAATCTCGTGCGTTTCGTCCTTATCCAAGTAGGATAGATGATACTTTCCAAACCGCTTGGACTTTGGGAACAGCCAACTCAGCCCGAAAATCTTGTAAAACGCCACTTCGGGAGTTGGCAGACTTCGCTTGCTCTCCGGAAGAAATTTACCCTTTCCGTCCACCATGTTGATGCCGAGGCCGCCAGCATCTGGGTGCTCATCCATGAACTTGACCACTTTCTCAAATGTGTCGGCTTCGACCAACGTGTCCGGATTGAGAAGTAGCACGTATTCGCCTGTCGCCAATCGCATTGCCTGATTGTTGGCTTTCGAAAATCCAACGTTGTCCTTGTTCGCAATCAGCTTTACTGAAGGAAACTTGGCTTCGACCATTGCCACCGAACCATCCACCGAGTTGTTGTCCACCACAAAAACTTCAGATGGTACGTTCTGAATGGCCGTCATCACCGATTGCAGGCACTGCTCCAAGAAGTGCTGCACATTATAATTGACGATGACGATGGAGAGTTTCATCGCTGCAAATATGCTAATGGAACGCGGATGACGCTGATGACGCGGAAAATCGCTGATTTATTATTCGTCAAAACTTGGAAATCAACGAAAATCCACCCTACCCGGGTTTTCTGCGTTCTACTTCGCCAACGAACTTTCGTAAGGCACGCGGTTTACCAATGAGCGTCCGAGGGTCAGTTCGTCCGTGTATTCCAACCCGCCACCAATGGAAACGCCACGTGCCAAGGTGCTGAGTTTTACATCGAATTTCTGTAGCTGGCGCGAGAGGTAGAAATTGGTGGTGTCACCTTCCATGGTAGTGGTGAGTGCAAAGATCACTTCCTTCACCTCGCCAGATTGCAGGCGTTCTATCAACGGTGAAATGTGCAGGTCGCTGGGACCAATGCCATCCAATGGCGAAATGATGCCGCCAAGCACATGATACAGACCTTTGAACTGCTCGGTATTCTCAATGGAAACCACATCGCGGATGTCCTCCACCACGCAGATGGTGGTTCTATCCCGTCTGTTGTCGGCACAGATGTCGCAGATCTCTCTATCCGTAATGTTGAAGCACTCCTTGCAGTACTGCACCTGTTCCTGCAATTGCAGAAATGTGTTCCCGAATTTCCGAAGTTCCTGAGGGTCTTTCTTTAGTAGATGCAGCACAAAACGGAAAGCCGTCTTCTGCCCTACACCCGGCAATTGTGCAAACTCATCTACTGCTTGCTGAAGAACTTTGGAAACGAGATTCATTGAGGCGAAGATAACGGATGCCTCAACCTTTTCGAACCGTAGTTACACACATTCTTGGCTTGATTAACTCGTAATTGAAGACTCGTTTCAAGGTTAAGAAGACGATAATTTCGAATCATGTCTCCGGTGCTCATTTTTTCCATCATTGCCGCATACATAGTGGCGCTTGTCATCATTTAGTAAATAAATATTTTTACTTTTATCCAAAAATGTAAATGCATTATTTTACTTCATATTTGCATAAGTAAACTTATTAATTTACTTTTGTTTCGTTTTGGGTCAGAGGGATAAACTCATATTGGAACAGTTGGAGCGGAAAATTGAACCTTTCCGAAGCGCTCGGAATATTCCCGCACCTGAAAAAGGCTGGCTCCAAGCAGTGCGTACCGCTCTGAACATGACCTTGGAGCAGTTGGGTAATCGACTGGGCACATCCAAGCAATCAGCCAAGGCCATTGAAATGCGCGAGGCGAGCGGTGCCATTTCCTTGAAAAACCTGCGCGAAGCCGCCAATGCCATGGACATGCAACTGGTATATGGTCTTGTACCCAAAGAAGGAACGGTCGATCAGTTGGTGGAACGAAAGGCACGCGCTTTGGCCGAGAAGATCGTGAGGCGCACACATCATAATATGCAACTGGAAGACCAGGGCAACAGCGAAGAACGAATAAGACAGGCCATTGACGACCTGACGGATGAGATCAAACGCGAAATGAGACGGTCGATATGGGACTGAAACTCGAATACCATGACGGCCAAACACCTTTGGACGAAGCCGAAAAGGAAGGACTCCGAATCGCCTCGGTCACAACGCATGAGGAGCTTGACGAACTGGAACAGTTGAACATGGAAAAGGCGTTGGTCTGGATCATCCAGTCCAATTTCAAACCAAAGAATGTGCTGACCGAAAAGTTCCTGAAGACGGTTCACAGACGCATGTTCGGTGATGTCTGGAAATGGGCAGGTGAATTCCGCAGGACAGACAAGAACATTGGCACCAAGTGGCCGCAGATCGGAACGGAGTTGAAACAACTACTGGATGACACAACCTATTGGATTGAACACGAAACCTTTCCGCCAGATGAAATTGCCATCCGCTTCAAACATCGGTTGGTAAGCATTCATTGCTTTGCGAACGGAAACGGGCGGCATTCGCGCCTCATGGCCGACATTCTTGCTGAAACTGTTTTTGGGAATGAGGTATTCTCGTGGAGTGCATCGCGAATGGGAAAGCCTGATGACGTGCGCAAAAGCTACATTGCCGCGCTTCACAAAGCAGACAACGGAAACATCCGACCATTGATATTATTTGCAAGAACATAGCCTATGTCCCCAATCCTCATTCTCTCCATCATTGCCGCCTACTTCGTGATGCTTTTCATTATCGGGAAGGTCACTTCGAAGGGCGCTGACAACAACTCATTCTTTATTGGCAATCGGCAATCGCCTTGGTGGGTGGTTGCCTTTGGGATGATCGGTACCAGTTTGAGTGGTGTCACCTTTATTTCTGTGCCTGGCTGGGTGGGCACATCGCAGTTCAGCTACATGCAAATGGTGCTGGGCTATTTGGTCGGTTACACCGTCATTGCCACGGTACTGATGCCGCTGTACTATCGGCTCAACCTCACTTCCATTTACACCTATCTCGAAGACCGTTTCGGCACCGCCAGTTATAAAACGGGCGCTTCCTTCTTTCTGCTTTCGCGAACCATTGGCGCTGCATTCAGACTGTATTTGGTAGCGGGCGTTCTACAACTCACCATTTTCGATGCGTGGGGCATTCCGTTTATTGCCACGGTTATCGGTACCATCGTTTTCATTTGGCTGTACACGTACGAGGGCGGCATCAAAACCATCATCTGGACAGATACGCTTCAAACGCTTTTCATGCTTTTGGCGGTGATCTTCACCGTTGGAATCATCAGTCAAGAACTCGGTTTTGGATATAGCGAAATGGTCTCAACCATCCGCGAGAGCGACTACAGCAAGATCTTCTTTTTCGAGGATGTGAATCATCCCAAATACTTCTGGAAACAGTTTTTGGCGGGTGCGTTCATTTCCATCGTAATGACTGGTTTGGATCAGGATATGATGCAGAAAAACCTTAGCTGCAAGAACATTGGCGAAGCGCAGAAGAACATGTTCAGTTTCAGTTTTGTGCTGGTTTTTGTGAATCTTTTCTTCCTCGCGCTCGGTGCATTGCTTTATCTGTTTGCTACCGCAAAAGGTTTTGAGATTCCTGCCAAGACAGACGACCTCTACCCGATGCTTGCAACAGGCGGACACCTGCCGATAATTGTCGGAATCCTCTTCATTTTGGGATTGATTGCGGCCGCTTATTCAAGTGCCGATTCGGCTTTAGCAGCTTTGACAACTTCCGCTTGCGTGGATATTCTCGACATTGAAAAACGACCAGAGAACGAACGAACGCCACTGCGAAAGAAGGTTCACGTGGTCATGTCTGCCTTGCTCGTTCTTACTATCATGATCTTCAAATGGGTGAATAATGAAAGCGTGATCAGCGCGGTTTTCCGAGTAGCGGGATATACGTACGGTCCGCTGCTTGGGCTTTACGCTTTCGGGCTTTTCACCAAACTGAATGTGCGCGACAAAGTGGTGCCATTGATCTGTATCGCTTCGCCAATTGTCACTTACATTATCAATGCAAATTCTGAAGCGTGGTTGGGTGGCTACAAATTCGGTTTCGAACTGCTGATTCTGAACGGAGCCTTGACCTTCATCGGCCTTCTGGCCATTTCCAAAAAATCAGAATCGAAGCTCGCTTAAGCGGATCTCAAGGTTTCTGACCTCTTCCCCGTTCACATCAATGATCTTGAATTGGATGAGCGGATCTTCCTGCTCCCAGTCAATTTCCATGATGCCCGCATTGTTCGGCTGAAAAGGCTCTACAATGCGATTGTCATTGGGTTCGGTGTGTCCCCATTCTTGGGTGATTCCGCTTGAAGTAACGTCATACAACGGATAACCGCCTTCCACGGGCTGCTTGGATATTTCCGCCCAATGCACATCGCCCGAAATAAAGACTACGCCATTGGCTTTCGTTTTCTTGATCAGGTCGATGAAACGCTGCTTCTCCATCGGGAAATTGGCCCATGCCTCATACCCGTTGTACGTGATTCCGAACTGCGTGCTGCTCATAATGATGCGCAGGTCAGCAGGTTCTTGCAGCGTCTTCTCCAGCCACGCCCATTGTTTCTTCCCAAGCATCGTTTTAGAACTGTCCGTGCTCGGCTGGTAATCGTTTTTCCACTCCGAACCCTTGGCCTTTTCCAATTTATCGCGGAATGTGCGGTTATCCAACATGATGAATTGAACGCGCTTCCCTTCAGGACCATAGATCACCGAATGGTAATTGCCTTCATGGTTCCTTCGTTCGGAGTTTTCAGACTCACACCAGAAATCGAGAAACACCTTTTTCGACTGCTTCTTCATCGGGTATTCCTTCCCGCCATCGTTCTTACCATAATCGTGATCATCCCAAACCGCAAGGAAATAGGCGCTTTCGTTCAGTTTGCGGAACTCTTCCTTGCAGCCGAGCTTGGTGTACTTCTTACGCATCACTTTCATCGACTTCGTGTCTCCGTAAATATTGTCACCCAGCCAGCAGAACACATCAGGTTTTCGCTCGGCCACTTTCAGAAGAACAGGCAGCGGTTTGTTCTGACTGGCACACGACCCGAAGCCGATGGTTGAAACCGTTTTCACCTCCAAACCTTCGTTCACTTTTCCGCAGAATGGTTCGTCTGGGTTTTGCGCTATCGCGAATGAGAAAATGAAAAATGAGAAAAGGAAGAGTGTGGATTTCATGCCGCAGAGATAGCCATCATTTGCTCTTCCAATGTTTTGCATGTGTTACCTTCTTTCTCTGGCACGTGGCTCATGGCGTATTCGCTCAACGCGGTGATGGTGAGACTTGGATTGACACCCAGATTGCATGGAATGATGGAGCCATCCAGAACGCGCATGTTCGGATATCCATGCACTTCGAATCTGTCATTCACCACACCTTCTTCTTTGGTCAGACCCATCGGGCATCCGCCCAGAATGTGCGCAGTAGATGACATGTTGAAGAGCACTTCGGTGGTTGCATTCATCGCAGTCCCGCCTGTTTTTTCCGCGTAGCGATGCATTACATCCTGACCAACATCGATGTACGCTGGCGCTTGCGTATTCTCGCTGTTTGCCACCTTCAGACTTCCACCGAAAAGTCCCTTTTTCCACTTCATGTGCAGCGCATTGTCCAACGATTGCATCACCAAAAGGATGATGGAATGATGCGCGAATTCTCTTCTCAGCACATTCCAAACCTTCCTCGGACTTGTAAGGAAATTCCACAGCATTTTGATGGTGCGAACAATCGCGGGGCCATCACCTGCTGCCATCACCGACAACAGCCCCATCACGCCCGAACCATCGCCATATTTCACCAGTTCGATGTGCGTATCCTCATCAGGGTTGAACACACGGCTGATGGCCAATCCATGGTTCATTTTTTTGTCGATGCCCGCAATACCGCAAAGCGATTCGGAGTTGGTGCGCAAATTCGCTCCGAGTTTATCCGAAAGATTCGGAAGTGTTTTGAACTCCTCTTTCTGGCGAAAAAGCAACTTCATCGTTCCCAGAACGCCAGCAGAGAAAACGATTCCACGGCTCTTGAAAACCCTTCGGTTCTTATTGAACCAAGAAGTGGAAGATTCGGTGTGGACGTGATACAATCCGTCCTTGTATTCCACTTTTACAACCTTGGTCTCCGCCTCCACTTTCGCGCCCCATTTCTCTGCGAAATAGAGGTAATTCTTATCCAACGTGTTCTTGGAATTATAGCGACAACCGACCATGCAATTGGCGCACTCAATGCAGCCTTTCCTCTTTGGGCCAAGGCCGTTGAAATACGGGTCCTTCTCCACTTTTCGGTCACCGAGATACACGCCCACATGGTCAACCGGTTTGTAGGTTTCCAACTTGCCCATGTCGATGGCGATCTGCTTGAGAACCTCATCTTCCGGACCTTCCTTTTCATACTTGGAACTACCGAGCATGAAGCGCGCCTTCTCGTAAAATGGGGTCAGCGTTTCCTTCCAATTTCGTATTCCTGACCAAACAGGATTGTTGAAAAACGCATCGGGCGGAAACATGTGCGTGTTGGCATAAACGAGGCTTCCGCCACCAACACCTGCTCCTCCAAGGACCATAATTCTATTCAGGAAATTGATCTTCTGAATGCCGAATGCTTTGATGGCCGGAGCCCAGAGGAATTTGCGCACGTTCCAGTTGGTCTTGGGAAAATCCTTCGATTCCCAACGTTTGCCCATTTCCAGCACCAGCACATCGTAGCCTTTTTCGGTAAGGCGCATGGCCGAAACACTACCACCGAAACCCGAACCGACCACAATGTGATCGTAGATCTTCTCCTCGGCCATCAATACACCTTTCGGTTATACAATTTGAGCGCAACTTGAGGTGGGCCGATACCCAATGCTGACGTGTTCGCATCGGTTTCCAGCAGGTACGTGATCTTATCCAGCTTCGTGATCTTGAAATCACCGTCCACAAACTGATCAATTTTCAATCTCAACACATCCGGATTCGGAAGACTCCACGTTCCTTCAACGGTATAATTCAACGTGTCTGCCGCATAGTATTTTCCAACACATCGATCATTGCCATAATAATTGATGATATACCGATATCCGGGATCGTTCTCTTTATAGCCCGGCAGGAGCAGCGTGTTCAAATTCAGGTCGCCTCCAGGAATGATCGCACGGTACATTTCGAACGTGGAATCCTTCAGACCCATATCCACAAAAACCTCACACCCCGAGAAACCGGATACGGTACCAATTCCAATAAAAATGAGCAGGAACCGTCTGAGTTTTATTAAGCTTCGCATACCTCCAAAAGTAGTAATCGCCACAATGGTTCAAAACAGCGGTGCAAAAGAGTGTTAATTGCACCTTGGAGGCGGGTTATATTTCTACCTTTGCACGAATTTTATTCGCAACGATAAAAATTCGCCCATGTCGTTAGACCCAGAAAAGTTCCAGGGAGAGGGACTTACCTATGACGATGTCCTCTTAGTTCCAGCCTATTCTGAAGTGATGCCGCGCGATGTGAATATCGCCAGCAAGTTCACCCGAAACATCAAGATCAACGTTCCTATCGTGTCTGCCGCGATGGACACCGTGACCGAAGCGGCCATGGCCATTGCCATTGCGCAGGAAGGCGGAATCGGGGTCATTCATAAGAACATGACCATTGAGCAGCAGGCCTTGGAGGTGCGGAAGGTGAAACGTGCCGAAAGCGGAATGATCCTCGACCCCGTAACGCTGAAAGCTGATGCGTTGGTCGGAGATGCGGAGAGCATGATGGCCGAATACAAGATCGGTGGTATTCCAGTGGTGGATGACAACCACAAACTGGTCGGCATCATCACCAACCGCGACCTGCGTTTTGAGAAGAACATGAAGCGCCCGATCAGCGAACTGATGACCTCCGAAGGATTGATCACAACCACCGAGGTTCAGGATATTGCCAAGACCGAAGCAATCCTTCAAAAACACCGAATTGAGAAACTTCCAGTAGTTGACAAGAACTACAAACTGGTCGGTCTCATCACGTACAAAGACCTCATCAAAACCAAACTCCGCCCGAATGCATGCAAAGATGACCTCGGTCGTTTGCGCGTAGCAGCGGCTGTCGGTGTAACTCCCGACATGCTTGATCGCGTTACTGCGCTGGCCAATGTGGGTGTTGACGCCATTATTATTGATACTGCTCACGGACATTCAAAGGGAGTTCTAACTGCGCTGAAAACAGCTAAGGATGCGTTTCCAGACCTGCAAGTGGTGGTGGGAAATATTGCCACAGCAGATGCCGCGAAAATGCTCGTTGAGCATGGGGCAGATGCGGTAAAAGTGGGCATCGGCCCTGGATCCATCTGCACTACGCGGGTCATTGCAGGTGTGGGTGTTCCGCAGCTTACCGCTGTAATGGATGTGGCCAACGCGTTGAAAGGAACCGGAGTTCCCGTGATTGCGGATGGCGGTATCAAATTCACAGGAGATATTGTAAAGGCTATTGTGGCCGGTGGCGATGTGGTGATGGCCGGAAGCATGTTTGCGGGAACGGAGGAATCTCCCGGCCGCACCGTCATTCTGGAAGGAAGAAAGTTCAAAACCTACCGTGGTATGGGTTCGCTGGAAGCCATGCAGAAAGGTTCGAAAGACCGCTACTTCCAAGATGCAGAGGATGATGTGAAGAAACTGGTACCGGAAGGAATCGTAGGCCGTGTGCCTTACAAAGGAACGTTGACCGAAGTGATGTACCAGATCGTTGGTGGTCTTCGGGCCGGAATGGGTTACTGTGGTGCCAAAACCATCACCGACCTTCAGAACGCCAAGTTCATCAAGATATCTCCTGCTGGTTTCAGAGAGAGTCATCCGCATGGCGTGACCATAACCAGCGAAGCACCGAACTACAGTCCGTAGCAAGGCGGTTTTCGCATGGATGAATTTCTATTTTTGCCACCCGCATAACGTAACATAACAACATCATGAAGAACAATTTCTTACAAACTGCGCTGCTTTTGACCGCATTCATCGGTAGTGTGAATGTTTTTGCACAAAAAGACCCTGTTCTATTGACGGTTGACGGCCAGCCCACAACGCTTTCTGAATTTGAAGCGGTTTACAAAAAGAACAACCGCGATGAGGTTGTAGATCAGAAAGACCTCGAAGACTACTTGGAACTCTATATCAATTTCCGATTAAAGGTCCGCGAAGCGGAAGCTATGGGGTTGGACACGGTGAAGAAGTTCGTAGAAGAACTGAAAGGCTACCAGAAGCAATTGGCCAAACCTTACCTCACCGATAAGGAAGTGACCGAAAAACTGGTGAAGGAAGCGTACGAGCGTTCGTTGAAAGACATCCGCGCCAGCCATATTCTTATCAAGGTAGGTCCAGATGCCTTGCCGAAGGACACGTTAGCTGCATACAATAAGATCATGGAACTGCGCAAAGCTGCATTGAAGGGTGATTTTGCGGCTATTGCCAGAAAGAACTCCGAAGACCCTTCTGCAAAAGACAATGGCGGTGACCTCGGTTGGTTCTCCGTTTTGCGTATGGTCTATCCATTTGAAACGGCTGCGTACAATACACCTGTGGGTCAGATCAGCATGCCTGTGCGGACTCGATTCGGTTACCACATCCTTAAAGTGACCGGAAACCGTGAAGCGCCAGGCGACATCAGAGCGGCACACATCATGATCAAAACCGCAAAAGAGCCTTCCGAGAGTGAAATGAAGAATAAGTCTGAAATGGAACTTGCAGAGCTGAAGAAACAAATAGAAGAGGCTCGTGAAACGAATAAAAAGGCCCAGGAGAAGATAATGGAAGTGAAAGCCCTTCTCGACAAAGGCGAAAACTTCGAAGACCTTGCTAAGAAATACTCTGAGGACCGAGGTTCTTCGGCCAAAGGAGGCGAACTGCCACGTTTCGGTACGGGTAGAATGGTTCCTGAATTTGAAGAGGCCGCATTCGCTTTGAAAAAAGACGGAGACATCTCCGAACCGATTCTAACGGACTACGGCTGGCACATCATCAAACGACTTGAGCGTTACCCTGTTCCTTCCATGGAGGACATGGAAAAAGAACTTCGGGTGAAAGTTGCCAAGGACAGCCGCTCTGAAATGAGCAAGACTTCTGTTTTGAACCGCGTGAAGAAAGATTACGGATTCAAGGAGAACAACAAGGCAATAGATGCGGTAGCCGCCCTACTTGACTCTACACTTATTGAAGGAAAGTGGAAAGTGGATCCATCAGCTAAACTTGATGTAATGCTTTTCTCCATTGGAGATAAGAAATACACGCAAGGTGATTTTGCCAACTACATGGAAAGTCATCAGGTGCGAAGAAGACCCGAAGACCTTCGCATGATCATGAACGGCATGTACAACCAATACGTGGATGAAAGTCTGTTGGCATACGAGGAGAGTAAGCTTCCTGAAAAGCATCCTGAATACAAGGCACTTTTGAAGGAATACCGTGATGGAATCCTGCTGTTCGACCTCACCGACCAGAAAGTATGGTCTAAAGCGGTAAAAGATACCGCTGGGCTGAAGGCTTTCCACGAAAAGAACAAAGACAAATTCATGTGGGGCAAGCGCTTGGATGCCGAGATCTATCATGTTCAGAACGATTCCATCTTGGAACCGCTTAAGAAGGAGCTGGAGAAAACGGCCAAGAAAGGAAGCCCGAACCGTGAGGAGATCCTGAAAACATTCAACGCCAACTCGCAGCTCAATCTTCGTGCAGAGGCCGATAAATATGAAGAGAATGACGAGCCGCTATTAAGCAAAGTGGAATGGAAAAAAGGGCTTTACGGTCCGTTTGACGAGGACAACAACAAGGTTTTCGTACTGGTGAAAGAAGTGTTGAAACCAGCACCGAAATCGCTAAAAGAAGCTCGCGGACTTGTAACGGCCGAGTACCAGAATTACTTGGAGAAAGAGTGGATCGATGAGTTGCGCAACAAGTACAAGTTCAGCGCCAACCGCGACCTGCTCAAGCAGATCAAATAAGCCATTTTGCGCCATACCCGAACCGTATATGCTCTCACCCTGCTGCTTTTTGTAGTGGGGTGTGGTCTTTTTAAAAAGGAGGAAGAACGCCCTGTGGTAGCGCGCGCCAAAGAACACAAACTATACCTTGATGAACTGAAAGCTGTACTCCCTGCCAACCTCACGCCAGATGACAGCACCACCTTCGCCAACAGCTTCATCAAGAACTGGGCTACACAGATGCTGCTGCTTGACAAGGCCGAACTGAACCTGAAGGAAGCCGACAAGGATGTGACCAAGCAGTTGGAAGAGTACCGCAGGTCGCTGATCATTTACCAGTACGAGAACCAACTCATCAAGCAGCGATTGGACACCAACGTGACCAAGCAGCAAATTGAGGAATACTACAACAATAACAAGCAGAATTTCGAGTTACAGGACAACATTGCAAGAGCCGTGTTCGTGAAGCTTGCGGAGAACTCGAAAGATGTGGAGAAAGTGAAAAAGCTTGTGCGATCTGAAAAAACTGAAGACCGAGAGGAACTGGAGGAATTCTGCACGCAACACGCAAAAGCATTCCACCTCAACGATCAGCAATGGGTTCCGTTCACAGAACTGATGGGCCTGCTGCCCAAAACTTCCTACATCAACCTCAACTATTTCTCTTCTTACAACTTTGCTTATTTGTCGGATTCTACAGCGCATTACATGATGGATGTGCGAGAGATCAAGTACAAGAACTCGGTTTCACCGATCGAGTTTGAAGAGCAGAACATCAGAAACATAATTTTGAACCAGCGCAAACTGGAGTTGGTGCAAAAACTTGAACGTGACATTTTTGACGATGCGGTCTCGAAAAACGAATTCGAAATACTGAACAACTGATATGAGAAACGCTTTCCTGACCCTTCTTTTCGTTGCCGCCACGCTGGTAAGCATGGCGCAGGAAGGCCAGTCCATCGACCGCGTCATTGCTGTTGTTGGCGGTAGCATCACGTTGCAATCCGAACTGGAAACGCAATACCTGCAAATGCTTTCGCAAGGCTACGAGCCGAACGATGACAGCCGTTGCATCATGTTTGAGGAATTGCTTTACGGCAACTTGCTGCTGCACCGCTCCAAAGTGGACAGTTTGGAGATCTCGGACGGGGATGTGGAAGACGAATTGAACCGCAGATTGGAGTATTTCATCTCTCAGCTCGGTTCCAAAGAGAAACTGGAAGAGTATTACGAGAAGTCGATCCTGGAGATCAAGGATGAGTTCCGTGAGATGATCAAAGAGCAGTTGCTGACGCAGCGCATGCAAACGAAGATCACAGGTGACATCAAAGTAACTCCAGCAGAGACGCGCGCCTACTTCAGCAAGATACCAAAGGACAGTTTGCCTTACATCAACACGGAAATTGAACTGGGCCGCATCATGCGCAGGCCAGCAGTTACCAAAGCGCAGAAGGAGGCAGCCCGCGCCAAAGCAGAGGAGCTTCGTCAGCGCGTTTTGGACGGAGAAAGCTTCCGTGCATTGGCCATTCTTTATTCAGAAGATCCTGGTTCCTCCAAAAATGGTGGCGACCTCGGATTCTTTACACGCGGAATGATGGTTCCCGAATTCGATGCGGTGGCGTTCAGCCTCAAGGAAGATTCAGTGTCTGAGGTTTTCGAAACCAGCTACGGTTACCACTTCGTGGAGATGCTGGAAAGACGCGGTGAGCAGATCAATGTGCGTCACATTCTGGTTCGTGCCAAAACATCTCCTGAGGATCTGGAACGTGCACGCGTTTTCCTTGACAGCGTTTATGAGCTCATTCAGGAGAAGAAAATGACCTTTGCGCAGGCCGCAGAAAAGTTTTCGGACGATGAGGAAACCAAGATCAATGGCGGAATGATGTTCAACCCGATGACGGGCGCCACCACCTTCCAAATGGATCAGTTGGGTTCCATCGATCAGCGTCTTTTCCTTACGGTGGAGAACATGAAACCTGGGGATATTTCCAAGGCGGTAAAGACCCAATCTCCTGATGGAAAAGAAGCCTACAACCTCTTCTTTCTGAAGAGTAAGACCGAGCCGCATGTGGCCAATCTGAAGGACGATTACCAGAAGATCCAACAGGCGGCATTGGCCGAGAAGAAAAATAAGACCATCGAAAAGTGGATCAACGACAAGGCGGCAGAAACGTATGTAAAGATCGATGCAGCGTATCAGGACTGTCCGTTTGCGCATCGATGGGAGAAGAAATAGTGAAATGAAGATCAGTTTACAAAGTTGACAAGAGCTCCTGCAAAGAGCATTTCACGGATTCAATCCGCTTGACCTTTTCAACCTGTCAACTCTATAAACTCGATAAACTGAAACGAAATGACACAATTCAAGAGTGACGTAGAAGCAATGGAAGCGCTGCAGGGTGCTTACAAAAATCTGACAGCCGAGATCGGAAAGGCCATCGTTGGGCAAGAGGCTGTGGTGAAGAATGTGCTGATCTCAATTTTCAGCCACGGGCATTGCCTCTTGGTGGGTGTTCCTGGATTGGCAAAAACGCTTTTAGTGAACAGTATTTCCGATGCGCTTGGCCTGAAATACAGCCGTATTCAGTTCACACCCGACCTGATGCCTTCAGACATTATCGGAACCGAGATTCTGAACGACCAGCGGCAGTTTCAATTTGTAAAAGGTCCGTTGTTCGCCAATATCATCTTGGCGGATGAGATCAACCGAACGCCTCCCAAAACGCAGGCTGCCCTTTTGGAAGCCATGCAGGAAGAGGCCGTGACCGCTGGCGGAACGCGCCACGAACTTCCGCATCCGTTCTTCGTTCTGGCCACGCAGAACCCGATCGAGCAGGAAGGAACCTACCCATTGCCCGAAGCGCAGTTGGACCGTTTCATGTTCAACGTGTGGTTGGATTACCCTTCATACGAAGAGGAATTGAACGTGGTGAAACTAACCACCACCGACAAGAAAGTGAAGTTGAGTCCTGTTCTAAGTGCAGAAGACATTGTGTATTTCCAGCAGCTCATTCGCAGAATCCCTGTTCCGGACAACGTTTATGAGTATGCCGTGAAACTGGCTTCCAGCACGCGGCCTGACACCAAACTCGCCTCACCAAAAGTGAACGAATATGTGAACTGGGGAGCGGGTCCACGTGCATCACAGTACCTCATCATCGGTGCCAAGTGCCATGCGGCCATCAACGGGAAGTTCTCTCCAGACATTGCAGATGTGCGTGCCGTGGCTGAGCCGATTCTCCGCCACCGCATTGTACGCAACTACAAGGCTGAGGCGGAAGGCATTACCGTTGAGGATATCATTGCGGAGTTGGTTAAGGGATAGCTGACCAGTTAATTAGCTGACCAGTTAATTAGCTGACCAGTTAATTAGTTGACCAGTTAATTAGAATTACTCGCTCTAATTAGCAATTGGTTATTCGCTCTTTCTCTATTCTAATAGCCTTAGTCCCGCCAGGAACTCCTCAAACTTGCCAATGTTCTTCTCGTAGGTTTCGGGGGTCGCAGTAAATTGTATCCAGAGATAAGCCGTTTTTGTTTGTAGCAGAACAAATTGATTGTGATAAACGTGATTATTCCAAATCGTGAATACGCGTTGCTTTACACCGTTTTCAATAGGAACTAAAGGGTTTTGCCCATACCAAATGTGTGAAGAGCTAAACTTGGTCGGTTGACCAAATCTATTCCCTGTCAAATACTTGTCCTCAAACTCCTTGAACGAGGGAAACTCATCCCTTAGAAACCCACTTATCAATATCGCATTCTTGATTCCATCGACAGGCGGTAACGTTCCTCCAAACAATTTATCATCTCCCGTTTCCTTTAGGTTTAACCACTTTGGAACTTTTACACCATAGGACAGGTCGTAATTCACATAGTCTAACTCCACTATTTCATCACGAACCAGCTTTTCTTTTAAATCATTCACATCATCATAAGACTCCTGAATGGTGTCCTGCGAGAAACCATACTTGGTGATAGTTAAGAAAACGATGAAAAGCAGATACGACCTCATTGTCTACTACTGATTCAGCGAAGCATACAGCGGTCGCATCTTCGCGAACAACTGCTTGAAAACCTTCAATCGCTTGTCGTAGAATTCGAAATTCTCCTTCTGCGGATGGAAGACCTTTTTCACTTTGAGCTTGGTCTTCATCTCATCGTAGGTCACAATGCCAAGATTGTTGAAGCACACGAACGCGATGCCTTTGGTGTTGGCCTGGCGCGGTTGGTCCATCAGATGAACTGGGACCTGTAGCGCATCGGCACAGATCTGAGGAGCGGTTTCCCACATGGCTCCTCCACCCGTAAAATTCACCTTCTTGATCTTGCCTTTCAGACTCTTTTCTTTGGTTTCCAGCACCCATTTGAAGTTGAGCGCATACGATTCGAAAATGGCGCGGATCATATCATGCCGCGTATTCTCAGGGCTGAGGTTGATAAAACCTCCGCGCATGTTCGTGTCGGGTTCGGGGAAGGTGGAACCGAAAATCCAAGGAAGGAAAACAACCCCATTACTTCCAACAGGCGATTCCGCAGCCATCCTGTCGGCAATGGCCGCGTGATGCTCCTGCGAATCTGAATTGATCTTTGAAAGTGGGTCTTCCACCCGAAGAAGATTGTTCAGCAGGTAATTGAGCGACTTGGCGCCCGCTCCAGGCTCGCCCACCATGATAAACCTGTCAGGAACTGGACTGCTCACAGAATAGATGCCGTTCAGAATATCGATGGTTCGCGTGTCGAGAACAACACCCGTGTTGAGCGTGGTTCCGATCTCGATCACCGCATCCATTGGGTCAAAAGCACCTCCGCCCAACATGCAAGCTGTGGTGTCCTGCATACCTGAGAAAACGCTGACATCCTCTGAGATGCCGAGGCAATCGATCACTTCCTTTTTCGGACTTCCCAGATTGTCGCATACTGGAACGATGTCTGGGTACTTCTCCGCATCCAACCCAAGGAATTTGATGAGGCTTTTGTCGTACGTGCCTTTGCTCCACCCTGCCTTTTTGATCATGGCATAGGTGAAACCGATGTTCTCGTTCGTTTGGAATTTGCCCGTCAGCTTCAGGTTGATGTAATCGGAAGGCTCCATCACCTTGTAGGTCTTCTTCCAAACCTCAGGCATTTCGTTTTTCAGCCATAGCATGTGGCTGCTGCCGTCCACACCCGAAAGAATTGGTGGAATACCAACCGACATCAACCACTTGAGCAGCTTGAAAATGTTGTACCCCAATATGGATGGAAAACCGCCCATCTTTTTGCTGATGTGCTTGGCAGACCGCGAATCTTCCCACATGATGACGTTATGCACTGGGTTGCCATCTTTATCCACGGGTACCGAGCTGAAATACTGTGCACAGTTGCCAATGGCCACAATGCGTTTGGCCGTGCCCGACTCGTCAATGACCTCCTTGGAAAGCTTCAGGATCTGATCCCACCAATCGTGGGGATCCTGCTCCACGCCACCGCCTTTAATATAAATGCTATTGAACGTGCCCGACCGCGTAGCGAGAATATCCCCGTTCTGATCGACCACAGAAACCTTGGGTCCGCTGGAACCGAGGTCGATGGAGAGCACACATTTGGATGTGGAATCGCTCATGGCTTAGAACGGATAGGTACTCTGCGTCACATCAGTGTAGGCTGTCAACATCGGCACATACATCGAGGGGTCTATCTCCTTCCCTGCCCCGCCATACATCGCAGCGGATTTCGGGTCGCCTTTCTGTTGTTTGGCGTACTCCACGGCCGCTTTCAGGTCCTTCTCAAAGTCCTCTACAATGGTGGTATTGGTGATCTGCGGACCCGTCACACAGAAATGGAAACCGTTCGGGTGTTGCTGGCCGTTCATGCGCCAGCCTTTGGTCTTCAGATAATCGTTCACGTGGTAGATGTTGAACTGATCCGAACCAATAGCCGTGATGAAAAGTGAATCTCCGAACAACCGCAGTTCAGGAATCCCTCGGACCACATCTTTCAATCGCTTGTTCACCTCGAAAATGCCCTTGGCGCGTTTCAGATATCCTTCCTTGCCGTAGTGCATCATGGCCGCCCACGTGGCCGCGAACAGTCCACCCGACTTGCTGCCATTGAAACCTGTGGAAACATAAACACCACCTGGCCAATCGACCTCGCAATGGTATTGGTAACGTCTCAGATGCTCGTTGCTGAACAACACCGTTGACGTCCCCTTCAGCGAATAACCGTACTTGTGCGTATCAGCAGAGATGGCGGTGACGCCTGGAAGCCGGAAATCGAACACGGGACATTCGATGCCCAACGGTTGCGCCCACGCAAGGATAAACCCACCGAGACAGCCATCCACATGCAGACCGATATTGTGTTTCACCGCAAGGTCAGAGAGTTTCTCGATCGGGTCGATAATGCCGTGGCCATAGTTACCTGCCGAACCCACGATCATCACTGTATTGGGTGTGATCTTGCTGGCCATGTCGGCCACATCGGCTTGGAAGTTTCCGTCCAACTTGGCCGTGATCGTTTTCATGTTCAGGTAATGCGCGGCCTTGAAGAACGCAGGGTGTGCCGAAACAGGCAGCACAATTTCTGGCTGCGTGATGCCTTTGTCCACGCCCCACTCGCGATGCACGTACACCGACTGGAAAATACTGTCGGTGCCACCTGTGGTCAACGAGCCGCACGCTTTCTGCTGTGGGTTGCGCTTGTTCACCGCATCGCCATTGAAGATGTCGAGCGTCATGGCAATGATCTCGCCCTCGTATTTGGTCAACGATGGGCACACATCGCGCTGAATGGAATTGACCTGCGAATAGTAGCCGAAGGCCTCGTTCAGGAAATCGTAATGGTCCTGATCGCCATGGTAGAACGAACCCGATATCTTGCCGCTCTTCCACGGCTTGCTTTCCACGGCATGCATCTCCTTTATCTGCTTCAGGATCTCTTCCTTCGGCATCGACTTTTCGGGCATTTTGCTGTTCACCGCATATTTCTCGCGGTACGGGAAAAGCGAATCGACCATTTCGGGGTCGTTGCGCATCTCGTTCATCACGAGGTCAATCTTCTTATCGTCACTCATGCTGCGCTGCACCGCGCGCGCCACCGATGGCAGGTGCTTGATGACCTTCTTCTCTATGAATTTTGCGAATCCCATTGACTTATATCAATTAGTTTGACGGTAAATATAGAACGCAATACGGGTAAACGCGCGTTCGGTGGCGGCTACCATGGTGTTTGCCACCAAGGTGACACTTACACCAGCATCATTGAACAGAAACAGAAGCCGTAGGACCGCAGGCTACAGGTACGAATGGTCCGAACCATCCTGCTTGTAGTCCTTCTCCACCTTGTGTTTCACCATGCCGCGTATCCAACGTTTGAAGGCGGGCATCTCCTTCATTTTCGGATTCTTGCCATGCTTCTTAAAGCGGTCGAAGTAGTATTTGGTGGCCAGCACGGCAAATGCCGCACAGGTGTTGTGATCCAGATAGTCGCTCAGATTGTTCAGTTTGATGTGCTCCACGCCAAGCGCCTTTATCCGCTCGTACGCCACTTCCGAATTCTTGTAACTCACCTCCTTATCGCCTTTGCAATAGCAGAGCTGAACGGGCGCCTCTGGTTTCCAGTTGGTCAGGTTGTTCTCGCGTAGCCGTTTCTTAAAGGGATGGTCGGGGTCGTTCCTGTAGTCTTCGATCCACTTGGACTTGACCACCTTGGCCGGAACACTTGGCAGCAGCTTGTCCAGCTCATCCAGCGTTCTGCGGTCGTTATCCTCAAAAAAGGGAGGGAACAGCGTGTCGAAAGGTTCGGCAAAAACCTCATACGGGTCTTTCATATCCAAGATGTGGTAGGCCGTTTGGTAAGAGAGCAACAGATACGGCAGATAGAACGGCCGCGGGTATTCCTGAAACATGTAATTCTCCTGTTCGCCCGTCATATCGTAAGCGCCCGACATGGGCGATGTGGCCGTGACCTGAAAACGGGGGTCGTCCAGTTCTTCAATGTATTTCTGGGCTGCAAAGGAGGCATGGCCGCCCTGCGAGTAGCCTGTAAGGAACAACTGCCCGTTGGGTTCAATTTTCAGTTCCTTGTTCAGCTCATCCACCGCCATCAGCATATAAATGAAGGCATGCGCCTCCGACCATGCATGCTGGTAAAGGTGCCTGCCCTCCCCTTTTCCGATGCCATAATAATCGGGGTACATGGCCGCGTAGCCGTCTGTTGCGTGCGCCAGGCAGATGAACTGCTGCGAATCGTTGTCGGTAATGTTGCGCGCCTTCTGTATCTGCGTACCGTGGCCAAACATCATATACGGAACAGCCTTCTGCACCTTGGGTACATAGTAGATGCCCGATGCATTACGCCATGTGCCGTCTATCCATTGCACCTTGTAGATGATCTCGTAGATATCGACCGCGTTCTTAACGGGCAGTGCGATCTTGGGTACGCTGTTCTTCTTCCAAAGGGCACTGATGGTCTTTTTGGTATGCGACTTTACCAGCTTGTAGCTGACCAGGTAGGCAGATGGCGTGGGGTCGGTAGCAAAGGTGGGCACCGCAAACAGCAGCACCAGTAGAAACGTGAAAATTCTCATAATGACAATTAGGAATAAGAGGGAAGCACGAATGTACATGATTTACAGCCACATACATGGTAGCTGCCCGACCTTTGGAGGCAATTGCCCCTACTCACATTTCACCACGTCTCCAGAATCCTCATGGAACAAATCCTTAGAGCCTTTCAAAAGTTGAAGGTTACAAATCATTAATTTGGCCACGTGCGAAACTTGTTATTTGTCCTGCTCATGCTACCGTCATTTCCGGCATTGGCGCAGGATATGATCATTACCAACAATGGAGATACGATCCATTGCAGGATTACTGAAATTGCCCGAGATCACATTCGGTTTCACTCCACCAAAGACTCCACAAGCAGCAATACCAGACTGATTGCACGATCATTCGTTAGGGACTATTATCAGAAAACCGCAAACGACAATAAGCCAAAGGTTAAAAGGAAGCGGGACTATTCCGTAGCAAGTCTGAGAATCGGTGCCGGTTATTCTTACTGGATTCCGTCCGATTACGTACTGAGCGGGCAGACGGACAGCTATTTCAAGCGACTTCGATCGGGATACAACCTGAATGCCGCCCTTACCTTCTACCTCAATCCTGCCATTGGTTTAGGCATACGTTATTCGGCTTTCAGAACAAAACAGTCAGAGACCAGGATAACATCAACAGACACACTGCCCAACGGTCAGTTACAGAAAACAGAAGCTACCATCGGTGATGATATTACTGTTCAAAGCATTGGAGTCAGTATTAATATCAAGGTCAAATCGAATGCACACCCACGATTTCAAGTTCTTGCCGGACTATCACCGGCCTATACAACGTTCGTAGATAAGGCCGTAAACGACTTTGACCTCAAACTGAAAAGCGATGCATTCTCTTTCTCGCTGACCACTGGCCCGGAGTATCAACTATACAAGGGTCTTTACATAAGCCTATTGATAAACGCAGAATTCACATTCTTCAATCATGTTGTCTATCAATACAACACTTACCAACGAAAGGAAAAGACGAACGACCTCGATGTGAAACGCATCGAAGCATCCCTCGGACTGTCCTATTACTTCTGAACGTAGCCAAGTGACCGCTGCTATTCACTAAATTGCCTTCATGAAAAGATTGGCCTCTATTCTTTTTGTGCTTGTTCCATTGTGCGTGGTTGCCCAGCGCAACCAGACCATTAAAGGTACGGTGGTGGATGCCGAGACCAAACAGCCGCTGGTGGGCGCCACGGTATTTGTGGAAACACCCGAAATGATCGGTGCCTCTACCGATATAGATGGCAAGTATCACCTGCAGAACGTGCCTGTGGGCCGCGTGGAAGTGAAATGCACCTACATCGGCTACGAACCATGGACCAGCGGACTGGTAACGCTCACCTCGGGCAAGGAAATGACCATTGACATTGCCTTGGAGGAAAGCGTGAACATGACCAAAGAGGTAACGGTGGTGGCCACACAGGATGGCCGTCCGCGCAACGAGATGATGACCGTGAGCGCACGCTCCTTCAGCATCAAGGAAACACAGCGTTTTGCAGGCAGCATCAACGACCCCGGCCGCGTGGCACTCAACGCGCCCGGAGTAACAGCTGCGCAGGACAATGACAATGATGTGATCGTGCGGGGCAACTCGGCCGCAGGCATCCTCTGGCGTCTGGAAGGCATTGATGTGCCCAACCTCAACCACTTTTCGCGCCCCGGTTCTTCGGGCGGTGGCATCACGGCCCTTTCTCCCAACGTGCTGGGCAACATGGATTTCAGCACGGGGGCCTTCCCAGCCGAATACGGCAATGCCTTCGCGGGTGTGTTCGATATCAGTTTCCGCAACGGGAACACCGAGCGACACGAGTTCATGGTGCGGGCGGGTGTGCTGGGCATCAACGCGGGCGCGGAAGGCCCCATGTCGAAGAAGGACAACGGTTCGAGCTACCTCTTCAACTACCGCTATTCCACCTTGGGCATTCTGGGTGCCATGGGGCTGTATGTGGTGGATGCCAACACCAACAACACCTATCAGGACCTCAACTTCAAGATCAATCTGCCCAATACCAAGAAGTCGCGCATCAGCATTTTCGGGGTGGGCGGCATGAGCCAAGAGGTGGGCATTATCAAAAAGGACACGGCCGACTGGAAGGAATACATCAACCATTTCAAGACCACGTTCAAGACCAACCTGGCGGTGGTGGGCGTTTCGTGGACCTACCTGCTCAACGAGAAATCGTACATCAAAACCGTAGGTGCCTTTACCTATAATGATGTGGTGGACGGAGACGACACGCTCGATTACAACATTCAGTTACACCCCGTGCGCAACACGCATTTCAATAACACGCGGGCGGCCATCCACACGTTCTACAACCATAAGTTCAGCAGCCGCATCAGTCTGCGGGCGGGCATCCATGCCGATGAGAACTTCTACACTTTCCACGAATCGAAATACGTGGACTCGCTGGGGCAGACACTCAACCTGATAGATGGTTCGGGCAACACCACCACGCTGCAACCTTACGTGCTCACCAAGTATCGGCCAACGGCCACCACCACCATTATCGGGGGCGTACATGCGGTGTATCTGCGGCTCAATAACACGTATTCCATCGAACCGCGTTTCAGTATTGCGCAGAAGGTGGGCGGCAGTTCGCAGTTCAGTTTCGGCTACGGACTGCATGGGCAGTATCTGCCGTTGGGCTCCTACTTTACGCGCTACACGCGGCAGGATGGCTCTGTGTATTACCCCAACCTCGACCTGAAAATGATACAGAGCCATCATTTTGTACTGAGCTACGAGCTGAGTTTCCTGAAACATTACAAGTTCAAAATAGAGCCGTATTTCCAGTATCTGTACCGACTGCCTGTGAGTGCCAATCCCAACAGCACGTACATGGTGCTGAACGAGCGCTCGGGCTACGCCAAGGATTCGCTGGTGAACAAGGGCACGGGCATGAACTACGGGGTGGACATTTCCATCCAACGATTCTATGCCAACCATTGGTTTGTGGTGGCCAACGGGTCGGTGTTCCGCTCGCAGTACACACCGCTCAATGGCAAGACCTATTCGGGTGCGTACGATAGCCGTTTTGTGATGTCGCTGATGGGCGGCTACGAGTTTCAGTTCAAGAACAGCGCGCTGGAAGTGGGTTTCCGTTTTGCGTACATGGGCGGTTTCCGCTACACACCCATCGATGTAAACGCATCGAATCAGGCAAAGGAGGCCATCACCATCGACTCGCTTGCCTTCACGCAGACATACCCGAACTACCTCCGCCCCGACCTGCGCATGGCCTATCGGCAGAACAAACCCAAGTATTCGTGGACCATCTCGCTGAACATCGGCAACTTCATCGACCACAAGAACATCCTGCGCCAGTTTTACGACAAGCAGCACAACGAACTGGCCTACAAGTATCAGATGGGCTTTATTCCCGTGCTGGCCTTCCAACTCGACTTTTTCGCCAGTAAAGGCGGGAAAAAGGAGAAGGATGGATGATCAACCTTTATAGGCCATGTAAGCCAAGGCAACGGCAAAAGCAGCAACAATTACAAATCGCAGAACGCGTAGAACAATGATCTCTTCGGGTCTCATGGTTGAATGTTGAGTGCAAATCTAAACGCACCCAACATAGCACCAATGACCATAAATGGCTATTTTATTGACAATTCCTTAAAATTCCGTGAATCACGTAACATTGCCATGACATTTACGCTGCCTGAAAGCGTATTCTCACTTAGCAACTCGCGCCAAGATCGGGATAGGTGAATTACCCAATTGCCAAAGATGTTTGGCGTGCTGCCACAGAACTACCCTGAAGTTTGGATAAACATGGTAAGGAATGCCGTACTCCTGGGCTGTCTGCCGCACGATCTTGGACAGCTTTCGGTAATGCACGTGGCTGATGGTCGGGAACAGGTGGTGTTCGATCTGGTAGTTCAACCCGCCCACAAACCAAGAGAAGACACGGCTTTTTGGAGAGAAATTGCAGGTGGTGCGAAGCTGATGAACGAACCAGCTTTCCTCCACTCTTCCGTCTTCTGGCGCAACAGGATATTCAGCATCAGGCATCACATGGGCCGCTTGAAAAACCGTGGCACTGAACACGCCAGCAATGAAGTGCATGGTCAAGAAGAAAATCAGCGTCAACCACCACGATGCAGGGTTGAGCCACATTGGCAACACCAACACAACCGCCCAGTAAACCAGCTTAGCAACCGTCATCCGCGTAACCTGTAGGGTGAATTTCCCACGGCTTTTCACCGTCAACCCTTTCTTACGGAAATCGAATATCTGAAGGAAATCCTTGAAGGTTGCCCAATTGATGGTCATCATGCCGTAGAGGAACCACGCATAGAAAACTTGCAAGCGGTGAATCCACAGGCGCTTGCCGTTTGGAGAAAGGCGAAGAATGCCACCCGTGTCAATATCGCCATCATGCCCATCGATATTGGTGAATGAATGATGCAAAACGTTATGCTGGATCTTCCAAACGATGGCGCTGCCACCCACAATATTTATCAGGTACCCCAAAGCCTTGTTCACCTTCGGATTCTTGGAATAGGAACCATGATTTGCATCGTGCATGATGGACATTCCGATACCGATCATGCCAACGGCCATCATTACCCACATCACGAAAAGTACCAGCCAATGCGAAACCACACCTGAAATGATCAATCCAAGTGGCACCAAATACAGCATCAATAGCGAAACGGTCTTCACGATCATACCTGCATTTCCATGCTTGGTAATCTGGTTATCCGCGAAATATTCCGCGACACGGAATTTCAAGGTCTGCACAAATTCAACATCCGCTGTGCGGGAAAATTTCAATCGTTGTAATCGGGTCATGTTCGTGTTTGCGAGGCGTGAAAGTAGGCACTAAAACACGAACGCAAATTGACCAATCATAGTATGAACCGATGAACATCCTGCGAGCACAATCGACATGAAATAGCCACAGAAACGCAGAAAACACAGAGGTTTTCACCGAAAATTTCCGTGAAATCTGTGAAAATCTGTGCTTCTGTGGCTAAAAAAATGTCCTTTAAAAAGTCTTGTTCTTAAGCAGAAAAAAAGCCGATGCGAAAGTTCACATCGGCTTTACCTAAAAGGTTGATTCTCTTAATAATAGTGCAGTCTGCGAACCTTGCTCACATACTTCGAAAGACGAAGCACCTGACGTGTGTAACCGTACTCGTTATCGTACCAAGCGTAGATCACCACGTTCTTTCCGTCAGGAGATACGATGGTCGCTTTACTATCGTAGATGGAAGCGCAGCTATCCCCAACGATATCAGAAGACACCAACTCGTGTGAAGTTGAATAACGGATCTGCTCTACAAGGTTTCCGTTCAATGCAGCATCTTTCATCGCATTGTCAACTTCTTCCAAGGTCACAGCCTTGTTCAAGGTCAAGTTCAGAATAGCCAAAGAACCATCTGGAACCGGAACACGAACTGCGTTTGAGGTCAGTTTTCCACCCAATGTTGGAATCACTTTCGCAACAGCACTACCAGCACCTGTTTCGGTGATGACCATGTTCAACGCAGCCGAACGACCTCTACGGTATTTCTTGTGGTAGTTGTCCAACAGGTTTTGATCGTTGGTGTAAGCGTGGATGGTCTCAATGTGACCTTTCTCTACTCCGAATTTCTTTTCAATCACCGCCAAAACAGGAGAAATGGCATTGGTTGTACATGAAGCCGCAGACCAGATATCATGCGCGTCTGGGTCAAAATCCAAATGGTTTACTCCGTGAACGATATTCGGGATATTTCCTTTTCCTGGAGCGGTCAGCATTACTTTGCTCACACCTTTCGAGTTCAAATGCTGACCCAGTCCGTCAGCATCTCTCCAAACACCTGTGTTATCGATCACCAACGCATCGTTGATGCCGTAAGTCGTGTAATCGATCTCAGCAGGGCTGTTCGCTGCGATCAACAGAACCGTGTGACCGTTTACGATCAACGCTTTCTTCTCAACGTCAGCCTCAATCGTTCCTGGGAATGGTCCGTGGATGGAATCCGTTCTCAGAAGGTCAGCACGCTTGTAAATATCAAGGTCTGAATTTGAACGGGTAACGATGGCACGCAAACGCAACTGATCGCCTTTTGCTGACTGCGAGATCAACTCTCGTGCAGCCAAACGACCGATACGTCCGAAACCGTAAAGCACCACATCTTTCGGTGCCGAAGGCTCTTTTCCATCCGCCACAAACGTTCCGATAGTAGCTCCAAGGAACGTCTCAACGGTTTCTCCGTTGGCACGTGCCTCCAACCACTCGTGGGTCAGTTTTCCAAGGTCGATTTTGGCTGGCGCAAGGTTCATGCCCACCAGACCTTCAGCCACCTGAAGGCTATCGAAAACCGTGATCGGCTTCTTCACCATCTTGCGCGCATACTCATGATGAGCAAGCACTTCACCCACGTTGCAATCGTGCAACTGCTGGCGGAAAATGACAAGTTCTACAGCTCGGTCAAAACGCAGGGTTCCGACAATAGACATCAACTTGATCGCGGCTTTCTCTCGCCCGATCCAATTGGTCAACTCTGCCTCAAAAGTTCCGTGGGACTTCGAAGCAATCGTTTCAGTACTCATGAAATGGATTGATTTGGGTTGATTTGCTTATCCTAAGTATGCCTTCAGCAGTTTGCTACGCGAAGTGTGGCGCAGTCTGCGGATAGCCTTCTCTTTGATCTGGCGAACACGCTCTCTTGTAAGGTCGAATTTCGCTCCGATCTCTTCCAAGGTAAGACCGTGGTTCATACCGATTCCGAAGAACAGTTTTACCACATCTCTTTCTCGCTCAGTAAGCGTTGAAAGCGAACGCTCAATTTCTTTTTGAAGTGATTCGTTCATCAGCGTGCTGTCGGCACGTGGCGAATCGTGGTTCACCAATACGTCCAAAAGGCTGTTATCCTCGCCCTGTACGAACGGTGCATCCATCGATACGTGACGTCCAGAAACGCGCATCGTATCGGCAATTTTCTCTTCTGGGATCTCAAGAACTTCAGAAAGCTCTTCGGCAGATGGCTCACGCTCAAACTCCTGCTCCAACTTGGAGAAAGCCTTGTTGATCTTGTTCAAGGAACCAACTTGGTTCAAAGGCAGACGAACAATACGAGACTGCTCTGCCAACGCCTGTAGAATCGACTGACGAATCCACCAAACAGCGTAAGAAATGAACTTGAAACCACGCGTTTCGTCAAATCGCTGAGCAGCCTTGATCAATCCGAGGTTACCCTCGTTGATCAAATCCGGAAGGCTCAAACCTTGGTTCTGATACTGCTTGGCAACAGACACCACGAAACGAAGGTTCGCCTTGGTCAATTTCTCCAAAGCCGCCTGATCACCCTGCTTGATACGCTGCGCCAGAGTTACCTCCATGTCCGCAGTGATCAGGTCTTCTTTACCGATCTCCTGCAAATACTTGTCAAGCGAAGCACTCTCTCTGTTCGTTATCGACTTGGTGATCTTAAGTTGTCTCATGTGTCGTGTTTCAGTTTAAATGAACGTGTAAATACACCTGCTAAAAAGGGCTGCGAAGATAATCAGAATGCATGGTTTATACAATATATATGCAACTGCCCCTTGGCCCAACGTAAATTGAACGGCAGAAACCGCATTTTGTTTCTCGTTTTGTAGAGAAAAATGGGAAAACGGAAAACGTAGTTCAGCGGAGCTAATTTGTGTTTCACACAGAGACACAGAGATGCGGAGAAGTAAATCTCCAATCAAAAACCTGTACTGAGCAAAGTCGAAGTATCGTCAATTGTCAATCGCAAATCCTTTTCAGGGCGTTCCCGCGCGTGGGCGTAGCCGAGCGTCATCCTGGGTGGCGCGCGAAGTGCGCTGTATCGAAGGACAGCGAAGCTACCAGGGCGCGGTCGGGTCTTCCGCATATATCTTTTTCTCGTTCCTCAAAAAAGGATGCCGCTACAGCCCGTAACGCTCGCTACCTGAAACCGTAACCCGAAATTCCGTTGTAACTTTAACCTATGACACGAACGGTGCGATTGGCATGTGATGACCCAGAACGAGTGGAGCTCCTTCTGAAAGTTGCCCGCGAAATGGGCATTCAGGTTTTGGATGACGAAACAGACTATCTGGCACAAGAACCAGAACTCACCTACCAACAGAAACAAGTGCTCGATCAGCGCAGAGCAACTTCCAGAAAGGAAGATTTTATTCCTTGGGAGGAAGCCAAGAAGCAACTGAAATACGGCAAAAAATAAGATGCCGTACAAGGTTGTCATTGAACCGCGGGCGCTTGCCGATATTCAAGATGGCATAGACTATTACGAAGAACAATTGGAAGGATTGGGCGAACGCTTCAGCTCAACCATCGACCATTACCTCCAAGCCATTTCTCAGAATCCACATTACCAAGTGCGGTATAAGGATTACTGTGCAGTACCAACAGGAAAATTCCCGTATCTCATCGTTTACTACTTGGACGAAACGGACGAAACCGCTTACATCATGGCTGTTTTCCACACTTCACTGAATCCGAAAAAACTGCCGAAGTAATCTCGGGCTTTCCGCTTTTACTCCTCGTTTCGCTGAGGGGTAACCGCTGCAATCCCTATTCACTTGTCTTAACGTTACCTTTCTTCGCTTTAGCCTCAAGCTTCTCAATTTCAAACTCAAGCATTTTTACCAGTTCATCAATTGTCATCATAGAGTCCAAGTTCATAGGTTCAGAATCCAGTTCTGACATTATTTTATTCAAAAGGACTTCCTTTCCTGGACATGTTAACTCTTCAATTCTTTTTTGAGCATATATTTCGCTGAGTCGTTTGCGTTCCTTTTCTCTTATGAATCGAGAAAATTCATTTTCCTCACTCCAATTTTTCCAACTGTCCTTGTCACCATTCAACCAATCGTAATAGTAATCCAAGATGATGCCTGACATATCATCTGGATGTCGAATTCCCTCCTTTTCGAAATACTTGCAAAGCTTCGAATCCTGCCATAATCCCCACCTATTCCGCAAATACATACCCAAACCGTGATGATACCTAACCATTTCATCCCGATTTACGAGATTTCTCATTACATCTTTGTCTCTCGAACAGAGTAGTGAATCCAATCGAACCATACACTCGAACATGTTTTCAGGTATCTCATGGTCTTGTGATAGCAACTGGCTACAAACGGAATCTTCCTTTAGTTCAACCAGAGTTCTCTCAATCTCTAATAATCTGTCCCTCACGTAAGTAGAACTAGAATCGATTTCAAAAGCCTCAGAGTACAACCTGTGGGCCTTGTGGAAATTTGGTAGGTTGTCTAGGGTTTCAGCAGCATAATGCCATCTGAAAGTGTCGTAGAATTGGTCTGCTTTTTTGAGCCTTTCATTAAACTCTGATTGTCCGAGACAAACAAATCCACACAACATCAAGTAAAACCCAAATAGCACCCTCATTGGAACAAAGTCGGGAGAACAAAATACTCATTATGAGAAGAGTTCACCGCTTGAGCACCAACAAAAAAGGGGCGCCCTTTCGGAACGCCCCCATCAACCAACCTATCCCACTTCTTCCCTACATACCGAAACCATAATAGGCGGTCAATCCGTTCGGGTAAACGCCCTCAATGAGCACGCCTCCTTCTTTCTTGTTCAATGCGTTCATCACATCTTGCGATGTCGCCACCGATTTTCTGTCAACGCGGGTAATGATGAACCCTTCTTTGATGCCCGCGCCTTTCAATTTACCATTGCTCAGGCTTTTCACTTGCAAGCCGTTTCGCAATCCCATTTGGCGAAGTTGATCTTCGTTCAGCGGTTGCAGGTCGGCACCGAGCTGTACCAGCATGTCAGTTTCCTTGGTGACCAATTCCGTGTTGCCATTTCTGTTGCGGAGTTCCACGTCATACTTTCTCAGTTCGTCATCGCGAAGCACCGTAACCTGCGCCAGATCGCCTGGGCGGTATTCCCCGATCTTCTCCTGCAACTCAGGCACGTTCTTGATCTTCACACCATCCACCGCCACAATAATGTCGCCTTCGCGAATACCCGCTTTCTCAGCCGCACCACCTTTCGAAATGCCATTCACAAACGCACCTTCCGTTGTTTTCAGACCTTTTTCTGAAGCCAGTTTACCATTCAGATCACGGATGCTGACACCGATGAAAGCACGCTGAACGGTACCGAATTCAAGAAGATCATCAACCACTTTTCGGGCAATATTCACAGGCACCGCAAACGCATATCCCGCGTAGCTTCCCGTTGTGGAGGCAATAGCCGTGTTGATACCAATCAACTCACCGCGTGTATTCACCAGCGCACCTCCGCTGTTGCCTGGATTCACAGCCGCATCTGTCTGAATGAAACTCTCAATCGCAAATTCTTCCTGAAGAATATTGATGTTTCTGCCTTTCGCGCTTACAATTCCTGCGGTAACGGTCGAAGTCAGGTTGAACGGATTTCCAACTGCCAGCACCCACTCGCCCACTTGCACTTCCTCCGAATTCCCGTAAGGAATGTAAGGCAGTTCATCTTCATTGATCTTCAACAGGGCAAGATCCGTGTTCGGGTCCGTTCCAAGAACTTCAGCATTGTAGCTGCGTTGATCGTTCAATGTCACTTCTACTTCATCGGCATGATCCACCACGTGATTGTTGGTGAGGATGTAACCATCGCTGCTGATGATCACGCCCGAACCGCTTCCCATCTGGGGTTGCTGCTTGTATCCTCTATCGAAAAAGAACTGATAGAACGGGTTGCCGCTGCTGTATCCGCTCTGCGTCACCTTGGTTTTAATGTGCACCACCGAGTGGATGGAATTGTTGGCCGCGGCCACAAAATCAACGCTGCCCTCGGGAGCTGCCAACGGGTAGTTGACGCGCTGCACTGGCGTAGTGTAAACCTGCTCCACGGCCGTGCCGTTCTTCTTGTCCAAATACGTGTACGTTCCTACCGAAACAATGGCTCCAGTTAGTGCCGCCACAATCAATCCTGTCATCTGTTTCATCGCTGCTTCGATTTTGATTTAACTTTGGTTTTTGTTCTCGATGTCGAGTTTTAGATCAAATTTAACGCCACCCAAACCCGATCGTTGTTCGCCATTTTTTAAAAAATGTTAATGGTCAAAAAATCCTCCGTCTCGTTCCTCGGTACCTCCTTTTCAAAGGAGGACGGACGCCCTTCCCCCTTCAAAGGGGGTGGTCCGAAAGTGGAGCTTGCGGAACGTTTCGGGTCGGGGGATTTAAACTCATCTCTATCTGAATGCTAATTCCATTTTCTAAATACCACGGTACCGGAAACGACTTCGTGATGATCGATAATCGCACGCTGGGACTGGAGCTTTCGCAAAGCCAGATCGCGCAACTCTGCAACCGCAGGTTCGGTATCGGTGCCGATGGCCTCATTCTGCTACAAATGGAACAACGCTCGGTGCGGATGGTTTATTTCAACTCTGATGGCGCGCCAAGCAGCATGTGCGGAAACGGTGGCCGCTGCTTTGTCGATTTTGCGCAGAACCTGAATGCGTTGCGAGATTCAGGTGAATTTTTGGCAGTTGATGGCATGCACGAGTTCAAAATGGTGGGAAAACTTGTCAGTTTGAAGATGGGCGATGTACCGAGTATCGAGCACATTGGTGAGAACGTTTACCTCAACACGGGTTCGCCTCATTATGTAACGATGGTGGATGATGTGCTGAGCATCGACCTTATAAATGATGCGCGGAAAGTGCGCTACAACGACCGTTTTGCGGCTGAAGGCACCAATGTCAATTTCGTTGAATTGATGGATGGGTTGACGCACATCCGAACCTACGAACGAGGTGTGGAAGATGAAACCCTGTCATGCGGAACGGGGGCCACGGCCTGCGCCATTGCGATGCACCATTTGGGTAACGTTTCCGACACAGAAGTTCCGATCAAAGTTTTGGGCGGAAAGGTCAGCGTGTCATTCAAACCGCAAGCTGATGGTTCGTACACCGACATTTGGCTGACGGGTCCGACCACTCACGTTTTCGATGGGACGATTGATGTTTAATAAGACCTCCCCCAGCCCCTCCTTGCAAGGAGGGGAGCTGCCTCTCTGCACAGACCTTGGATGGCTGCACCAGTTCTCCCCCTTGAAAGGGGGAGTCCCGCGTAGCGGGGAGGGGGTCAAAAATGCCTTCACATGAAGCACGAATTGCTGAAAGGCGAAAAAGTCACGCTGCGCGAAATGCGGGCGGATGATTGCGACCTCATTCACGATTGGGAAAACCGTCCCGAACTCGATTATCTGGGTGACGAACACGAACCGCTCACCAAAGAACAAATCGCGGATTTCATTGAAAGTTCCTCAGGAGACATTTACACGGACAGACAATTGCGGTTGATGATTGACCTCAATTCTCCAACGTCATTGCGAGCGCAGCGCGGCAATCTCTCCGATCAAGGAGATTGCTTCGGTCGTTCCTCCCTCGCAATGACGATTGGCTGCATAGATCTATTCGAATTCGACCAACACAACCAACGGGCAGGAGTAGGAATTCTAATTGCAGAAACCGAAAACCGAAAGAACGGCTACGCCAAAGAAGCGCTGAACCTTTTAACACATTACTGCCTTGAAGTGTTGAACCTCAGGCAATTGCACTGCCATATTCCCGTTGATAATGAGGCCAGCTTGCGGTTGTTTTCAACCTGCGGCTTTGAAGAAACAGGCCGTTGCCACGATTGGGTGAAAAAGGGAAATGCGTTTATTGACGCGGTGTTTATGCAGCGATTGAGATGAAAGAATTACTGACAATCATATTCACACTTTTCGCAGTTACAAGCAAAGCTCAATTCACTCACGAAGAATTTAAAGGACATTGGTGCTTTTGTGACCCTCTCGAAGAATATTCAGAGGTTGTAATCACAGATTCGCTAATTGACCTCTTAAATGTTGATTTGTTTGGTATGATTCCAATGCATTACCACTTTGACAATGGATTTGCACTCTCAAATTGGGCGTTCGAAAGTGATGATTCCAGGTGGAGCTTGAGCGAAAACCAGGATATTGACACGTTGAATTTTGAGGTTCTCTCTCCCGATCAAATGATAATTTTCTGGTATGGCCGAAATGATACACTAACAAGGCTGAAAGAGAAACCCAAAAACTTCTACGATTATGATTGCTCAGTAGGTATGAGCTGGCAAAAGTTCGAGGCATTGCTTCTCTACGAGTTCAACCAAAGACGCATTAGAGGAAATCTGTATTGTCCACCAAGAATCCTTTCCGAAATAGATTCCAAGGACAACAATATCTATGAAGTTGATATCGATTGGGAAAAAGACTCGATCTCGCCTCATATTTCCGCTCCATTTGTTGAATACCAGTACATCGATATTGACTCAATCAAATTGAGTAAGCCGAAATTCGTTTTGGAAAAATGGAATCCAGACAGTTCTATTTGTTTGATAGTCTTCGATTATTTCGGCCCTTGTTATGATGAGTACATGCACCACGCGAAAATCGATTCATCAGGCGCACTTGGGCTAATTCTCAAACCTCAAAGGTTTTCGAAATGTCCAGACCGATGTGCCATTAGGTTTTATTTCGATCTATCAGTAACGAATTTCAGATTTGATACCATTCTTCTGAATGGAACAAGAATCAAATAATGGCTAAGAAAAAGGCAAAAAAATCATCCACCAACTGGCAGAAAATTGTGGCCATTGTTGTGGTCATCATTATCTGTTTGGGTGGCGTTTCGGCTTGGGAGCTCTACTCCATGATCTACCGCCCTAATGTGGGTTTCAAGGCCGATGAGAAGTACTTCTACATTCCAACGGGTTCGGTTTATCAGGATGTTTCCAACGCACTGGTGCAGCAGGGCATCATCATCAACCAAACGTCTTTCGATTGGGTTTCTGAACAGAAGAAATACAAGCTGAATGTGAAGGCGGGTCGCTACAAATTAGAGCGCGGCATGAGCAACAACGAACTCGTCAATCTGCTACGATCTGGCGAACAGGAGCCCGTGATGGTCACCTTCAATAATGTGCGTTTCAAGGAAGAACTGGCGAGCAAAGTGGCTTCTTACATCGAAGCAGATAGTTTGTCCATCATCTCCTTATTGAACGACCGCGATTTCGCAAACAAGTACGGTTTCAACACCACTACGCTGTTCACGCTTTTTCTGCCAAACACGTATGAGTTCTGGTGGAACACTTCTGCTGAACAATTCATGGAACGCATGGCGGGTGAGTACAAGAATTTTTGGACGGCCGAGCGCAAACAGAAAGCACAAAAATTGGGTCTGAGCCAATCGGATGTGAGCATTTTGGCCTCCATCGTCCAGAAGGAAACCAACATGTCGGACGAAAAACCCGTGGTGGCAGGTGTGTACCTCAACCGCCTCAAAAAAGGCATGTTGCTTCAGGCCGACCCGACCTTGGTTTACGCCAACCGTGATTTCACTGCAAGACGCGTGCTGAACAGCCACAAGACCATCGATTCGCCTTACAACACCTACAAATATAAGGGTTTGCCGCCAGGGCCGATCTGTCTGCCAAGCATTCAAAGCATTGATGCTGTGCTCAACGCTAAATCGCACAACTACCTGTATTTCTGCGCCAAGGCCGATGGTTCAGGATATCACTCGTTTGCAAGCACGTATGACGAGCATCGGAAAAACGCCCGTGAGTTTCAGCGCGAGCTGAACAAACGCAAGGTTTACAGATAGGGGCGTATGGCCGTACGCCCTTACAACCGGTTTGCCACAGCAAACCCCTACATTCGCCCAAAACCTTTCAGATGGCAATTCCCATCAAATTCGGAACAGACGGTTGGCGCGCGGTGGTCGCCAAGGAATTCACGGTAGAAAATGTAGCGCGCGTAGCGCAAGGAACGGCCAATTGGGTCTTGGCGCAAGGCCTGCCGAAAGTGGCTGTTGTCGGTCACGATTGCCGTTTCGGGGGCGAACTTTTCGCTGAAACGACCGCCAAGGTTTTTCTGCAGAATGGATTTGAAGTGTATCTGGCTGAAGGTCCAGTTACCACGCCCATGGTTTCGTTGGGTGCGAAGGAATTGAAAACAGGCATCGGTGTTATCATCACGGCAAGCCACAATCCGCCAGCGGATAACGGCTATAAGTTGAAAGGAAACCATGGTGGCCCGCTTTTGGAGGCCGATGTAAAAGCTGTGGAGAAACTCATCCCCGATGAATATGAATTTGAGTTGGACGCCATCGACCTTGACAGCTACCGCGAAAGCGGAAAGCTGAAAACAGCCGAATTGGAAGATCTATACGTTCATAAAGTCGAAGCCAATTTTGACCTCGATGCTATCCGAAATTCAGGGGTGGAATTCGCATACGATGCGATGTACGGTTCTGGTCAGTACGTGATGCGAAGGTTGTTTCCTGACATCACGTTTCTCCATTGCGAACGCAATCCGCTTTTTGACGGAACGCCACCCGAACCGATTCTCAAAAACCTCGGTGAATTTGCTGAGGTCATCAAAATTTCAGGCGATATCGATTGCGGCCTTGCTACGGATGGCGATGCCGACCGCATTGCGCTTTTCGACCACGAAGGGAATTATGTGGACAGCCACCACATTCTGCTGTTGCTCATTCACTATCTGCACAAGGTGAAAGGCTGGAACGGCCGTGTTGGAACTGGTTTTTCATCCACCGTCAAAATCAATCAATTGTGTGAGAAATACGGTTTGGAATTGGATGTGGTGAAGATCGGTTTCAAGCATTTGTGCGGCATTATGATTACCGAAGATGTGCTTGTTGGTGGAGAGGAAAGTGGCGGCATTGCCGTGAAAGGTCACATTCCAGAACGCGATGGCATTTGGAATGGGTTGGTGCTGTGGGAATTCATGGCCAAATCGGGTAAAAGTCTGCACGACCTCATTCAAGAGATCTATGACATCGTTGGTGAATTCGCCTTTGAGCGGAATGACCTCCGCATTGCTCAATCATTGAAAGAAGAAATCGTGGCCAATTGCGAAGCTGGTAAATACGACCACTTCGGCCATTACAAGGTTCAAAAAATCGATGACCTTGATGGCTGGAAATATTGGCTCAGCGACCACGAATGGGTGATGATCCGTCCATCAGGAACGGAACCTGTTCTGCGAACTTACGCGGAAGCGAGAACCCGAGAAGACGCGTTAGCTATTCTTGAAGCTTGCAAGGCTGAGATCGGTGCTTGACCAATTTGTTTCTTACACAGAGACTTTCTGAGAAATAGAGATTCACAGAGAAGGAGAATTTAGTGATGGTGTTCTTCTGAAGCTGATCTCGCTGTTGATGGTAAGATTGAACATCACGGCTCCCAAAACGTACATCAGCACATCCAATACATCTGAAGTGTAAGCATTTGAAGTGCGAGGCAAGTACCATTCAAAATACACCGAATAGATAATTAGTATTGGCCAAATGTGCCATGCGGTCAGTCGATAATTCGGAATGAAATAGCGGTACATGGCCAAACCCAGTGTGAGCACGATCGGAAAGCACAGCAGGTCGTCCAAATAGCTGTGAATTATGGGAACGAAAATCCCGAATGCTTTTTCCAGCAACTGATTGGTGGCGGCCAACGCAACAGCCACCAGAAAAATCGGATTTGACAATGTCTGTTTCATCCTGGCGTAGTCGCGGCCATCCAGAGAAAAAACCACGTGATCGCAGCAAAAATGGCATGCAATACCCAGCCCGTCTTTCGAACCATTACCATCAGGAAGTTGTCATCTTCCCGAACACGGAAAAAGTCGTTCTCCTTGAAAATTCGCTCCCGCTCCTCCCTTGCTTCTTTTTCCTTCAGCGAAAGATGATCGAGCAGCTCATCGCAATGGACACAGCGGTCGGTCGGCTGCTTTTCCCAAGTGGTCCACTCACCACAGTTTGAACATTTTTTCTCTGTTTTCATAGAGCGTTCATCACCCAAAAGTACAGCACAAATGCTTCGGCCGCGAACAATATTTAACGAGTTGGGTTTAGAACCAAAATCAACCTCAGACCAAGAATGAAGCACGTATTGTTCGCCCTTCTTCTGATCTCCAGTTTATCAACGTTCGCCCAAACGGGAATTGTGCAAGGCCGCGTTTCGGATGCCAACAGCAATGAGCCGATCCCGTTTGCCAATGTAGTGCTGCAAGGCACCACGCTGGGTGCATCTACCGATCTTGATGGCAATTACGAGATCAAGAACATCACGCCAGGACTATACAACGTGGAAGTGTCGTTTCTCGGATACAAGACGCATGTAGAGTATGAAGTGGAGGTTTTCAATAACAAGCCTGCGCTGATCAATGTGAAATTGGAAGAGGACAGCAAAACCCTTGAAGCGGTTGTGGTCACGGCCAATCCGTTCGAGAAGAAAGAGGAAAGTCCTGTTTCGTTGCGGACGATCGGAGTGAACGAAATTCAACGGAACCCAGGCGGAAACCGCGATATTTCCAAGGCGCTGCAATCGCTTCCTGGTGTTCAATCAACCGTGGCGTTCAGGAACGACATCATCATCCGCGGAGGCGCGCCCAACGAGAACCGATTCTACTTGGACGGAGTGGAGGTTCCCAACATCAATCACTTCGCTACGCAGGGCTCTTCGGGCGGTCCGGTGGGAATGATCAACGTGAATTTCATCCGCGAAGTGGAATTCTATTCAGGTGCGTTTCCTGCCAACCGAGGCAATGCGTTGAGCTCGGTGCTGAATTTCAAAATGAAGGATCCGCGCCAGGATCGCATCGGTGGCAATTTCACGCTGGGCGCGAACGATGCAGGCATCACCATCGAAGGACCGATCGCCAAAGGCCATTCGTTCATGTTCTCGTATCGCAGAAGTTACCTGCAATTTCTGTTCGCGTTGCTGAAACTGCCGTTCCTGCCAACGTACGATGACTTCCAGCTGAAATACAAGGCGAAGATCAACGATAAGAACGAGCTGATCGTGGTCGGTCTCGGTGCCATCGACCAGTTCAAACTCAACCTTGACAAGAATTTGGATGAGGATCAGAAGCGGTTGGTGGAAGTGCTGCCCGTAAACAATCAATGGAATTATACGCTTGGCGTGAACTGGAAGAATTACCGCGAAAAAGGTTATTCGCAGTTGGTGGTGAGCCGCAACATGCTCAACAACACCGCCATCAAATACATGGACAACATTGAGGTCGATACCAACCTGATACTCAACTACAAGAGTCAGGAAATAGAGAACAAGATGCGGTTTGAGAACAACTGGCGCGACAAAGGTTGGAAGATCAATTACGGGGTGGTTTACGAATACGCGCGATACACCAACAGTACGTTCAATAAGATCACACTTCCAGATGGTTCCATTTTCAGCAAGTCGTTTTCATCGGCCATCGAGCTGCACAAATGGGGCGCTTTCGGGCAGGTGAGCCGTTCGTTTGTGGAAGGCCGATTGCTGCTCTCGCTCGGAGCGCGGGTTGATGGCAACAGCTACTCGAAGGAAATGGCCAAAACATACGAGACGTTCTCTCCAAGATTTTCGCTCTCCTATTCGTTCAACGACAATTTCAGTCTCAACTTCAACGTAGGCCGTTACTTTCAGCAACCGCCCTACACTACTTTCGGTTACCGCGATAACAGTGGTGTACTCGTGAACAAGCAGAACGGGTTGAAATACATCGCATCCAACCACGCGGTTCTGGGCACCGAGTATGTAAATAAGAACGGATTGAAAGTGTCGGTTGAAGGATTTTTCAAGTACTGGCAGCATTATCCGTTCCTGCTTCGCGATAGCATTTCTTTGGCCAACCTTGGGGCTAATTTCGGAGTGATCGGAAATGAGGCTGTGGTCTCGAACAACCAAGGACGCGCCTATGGAGTGGAGTTCCTTGTGCAACAGAAACTGTGGAAAGGCTTTTACGGCATTCTTGCCTACACGTGGGTGCGCAGCGAGTTCCAAGACCGCAATGGCAAATTCGTGCCTTCTGCCTGGGATGCACAGCACCTCATCTCCATCACCGCAGGAAAAAAGTTCAAACGGAACTGGGAACTTGGCGTGCGCTGGCGATTTACTGGTGGCGCACCTTATACTCCAGCCGATGTGCAGACCTCCTCACTCATTCCCGTCTGGCAACTCAACCGAAGCGCACTGCCCGATTATTCGCGCCTCAACAGCCAACGGCTCACGCCTGCGCATTTCCTCGACATGCGTGTAGACAAGAAATGGTTTTTCAAAAAATGGGCACTCAACGTGTACATCGATGTTCAGAACGTGTACAATTTCAAAGCGCAGCAGCCTCCACAATACATCGTTCCGACCGATAGCAACGGAAATCCACTGATCGACCCCAACGACCCATCACGCTATCAACTCCAACAGGTGAAGAATGTGACAGGAACTGTGATCCCTTCCTTTGGGATCGTGGTGGAGATCTGATTCCACCGAAACCGAACCGAATAATTGCATACTTTTTCATCGGAATGAGTTTTGGAGGTCACGTAATGGACATGGTGCGCAGAATGAATTACAACCGTGCGCTGCTGGAAGCAAGGCGAGAAAGGACCGCCAACCTGAAACACAATATTTATTCCGGTGCCCAATACAAAAGAAAGGCTGCGCCTGAAAGGAAAATACCGAGGGAAAAACTGAAGCGCATCGTTCGGAAGATTCACATCAACAAAAAACTTCAACGCGAAGCGTTCACGCGAAAAACGTTCGTTGCCATGATGGCGGTCGCTTTCGCCATTTTTGTACTGGTGATGATTCTGACCCAATAAAAAAACGGCCGCGCTTTCGCGCGACCGCCTCTCCCACCAAATCTTTCCACTCTATTTTCTACCGGCAGAACCCTTGGAGAAACCTCCCTTGTTCATGCTGGTTGATGAACTGCTTCTGCTTGGAGCCTTGCTTACTGAACCTGTACTTCTTGTGGAGGCAGGTCTCGAAGCTGTGGTTCTCGAAGGTGCACTTGAGCTGGGTTTTGAAACCGCATTTCTTGAACCTGAACTCTGCTGAACATGGGTTGAAGTTCCGCGGTTCATGGAAGATGAACTCGACAATGAACCTCTGCTCGAACCGGAACTCTGTGTAGTTCTCGCTGGTGCAGTTCGTACCGAAGTGCTACTTCCTCTGCTCATTGAGCCGGAAGTTGAACCACTTCTGTTCGGAGCAACCACTGTCGGTCTGCTTGAACCTGTACTTCTGGTTGCTGCGTTACTTCTTGCAGGCGCGGTTTGTACAGGTCGTGCTTGCGTAGTTGCCGCATTGCGTGAAACCGAGGTTTGATTGACACGGCCGTTGTTGTACCCATTTGTCGGTGCTGTTCGGTAATTGGAACCGTTGCTTGGAACCGAACCTGTTCGTCCGTAGTTCGAAGTCGCAGCTGTATGCTGGCTCATCGTTCCGCGGTTTACCGCGGTTGGTCGTGGAGCCTCCATTGCTTTGGTAACCGTTGTTCGTTGGCGCACCACAGGTGTTTGGCCGTAGCCAGGAGTCTGTGAGTAACGATGTTGCGTGGTTGTCACCACATTTCCACTTGGGGTGTATGTGTGGCCAATGGTGGCGTAGCATGGACGTGGGTTGCTCACATACGGATGGTAGTACGTGTAGCGCACTGGTCGGTAGTATCTTCTGTAGGGATTCAGGTTCACGAAACACATGGTAGGTCTTACAAACGCCACGTAGAACGGACGGTACACGAAGTAAGGATTCCATGTGTTGATGAAACCTGTGTGGTAGGCGTATCGGCCGTAGCCGTTGTAGTAAATGTTCATCCCGCCAACCCGACAAACTCTACGGTTGTTGTAGCTGATCTGCACATCACCTACTTGGCTCACGCGTCCGTACCAATCGTAGAAAACAGGCACATTCTCTACCTGAACCACCGCACCGTAATCGTCATACTGCACATACGGATTGTAATTGTAGCCCGAATTGAACGTTGCATTCACATATCCATTGCTCACCGTTGTGGCACCTGAATTGGCAAAATAAAAATCGAACTCGCCATCTGGATAAACGGCAAAAGTGATTCCCATCTCATCGAAAACGATCGCATCCGCGTAGCTATTTATGTACGAATATCCGTGGGCTTTGGACTGGAACGTAAGGGCCAGAACACCCATCAATATCAAAGTCAGCTTTTTCATGATCTTCAGTTTTTGGTTAGACATCTGCGGCACTTTTATCGGTCGCTTGCAGCCACTATACCCAAGACAATGCCAAACTGCTTTTTCATGAAATTCTAAGCACAAAATACTGAGATGAGAAACCTGAAAAGTGAAATTCGAAACGGTTTCCAACTTGAAGTTTTTTGAATTTCGGATTTCCTGTTTGAGGAAACTACCTTTACAACATGTTGAAGAAGCTGCTGCTTTCGAGTTTTCTGCTGCTTGCCGTGAATTGCAGTTGGGCTCAGTCCGATCCATCCACATTCAAGTTTTACCGCGACACCATCTATAAAGGAAGAGCTATTGGTCTGGGAGCAGGAACGGCCTCCCTCTGGGTCGGTTCCGTGGTCGGCCTGAACCAACTTTGGTATGCCAACGAACCGCGTTCCAAGTTCCACCTGTTTGATGACAGCCGAGAATGGTTGCAGATGGATAAGGCAGGGCATTTCCTTACCAGTTACGCCATCGGTTACTATTACATGGATTTTATGCGATGGTCTGGTTTCAACCGAAAGACCAGTATTTGGGCAGGCGGTTTCATGGGCAGTTTTTACATGGCTGGCATCGAAATATTGGACGGTTTTTCGGGTGCGTGGGGTTTTTCACTCAGCGATTTCACGGTCAACACATGTGGCTCATTTGCGGTCATTCTACAGGAATTGGCCTGGAATGAGCAGCGCATCACGCCTAAGATCTCGTACCACCCGACAGATTTCGCACAGTATCGACCCAATCTGCTGGGCGACAATTTCGGGTCGCGGATGATGAAGGATTACAACGGCCAAACCTTTTGGCTTTCCATCAACATCCATTCATTTCTGAAGGAGCAGAGCAAGTTTCCGCGTTGGATCAATTTTGCAATGGGTTTTGGAGCCAATGGCATGATAGGGGCGTTTGAAAACCCTGATGTCGATGCCAATGGCAATCCATACCCAAAGTTCACACGCTATCGGCAATTCTATCTTTCGTTGGATGTGGATCTAACGAAGATCCGAACGAAGAAAAAGTGGCTGCGAACCATTTTCAAAGCGGTCAATCTCATCAAACTTCCGTTCCCAACGGTCGAATTCAATCCCGTTCAAAAGGTCAAATTCCATCCGATCTATTTTTGAGCCGTGTTCCGAGTTGGAGAAAAAGTACGTTACCTTGATGAGGTCGGTGAGGCGACCATCGTTCACATCGTTGATGCAAAAACTGCCATTGTGGAAGATGAATACGGTCTGAAGCACCCGTATCCGCTCAGCAAACTCGTACCTGCCGAACGCGACCATGTGCCTGCACAACCGCAGCCACAATACATCCAACCTGAAACACCGAAACCACAACCGAAGCCCGCTCCAAAACCTTCAAATACAGTTGCCTTGCCTGAATTGGCGCTGGTCTTCACGTCAACCAATTCATCCAAACCCGAAAGTGGCGACCTCGACCTTCTGTTCGTCAACAGTTCCAACTATCACCTGCTGGTGAATGTGGCCGCCAAGGAAGGTGACGAATGGTTCAGCATTTTCAACGGTGAGATCCTTCCGAAATCGGACCAGTTGGTGCAATCGCTGCGAAGACAGGATATTGGCATGCTCAGCAATTTGAATGTGGATGTGATCTTCTTTGGCAAAACGGGCTACGAAGCGCGCGAGCCGATCTCCTGCCTCACGAAAGTGAAAGTGACACGATTTGTGAAACCAGGTAATTATTTGACTTACGAAGGCATTGAAAACCCTGGCATCTGCTTTCCGATTGAAAAAGAAAAGGCGGTTACCGCGCCTTCCTTCCCGAAAATCCCACAATCTGGCAAACAGGTTCAGAAACCTTCGCTTCCAACCATTGAAGAAGAAGTTGACCTTCACTTGGAAGCCATTCTCGGAACGGAACCTAATGACATGCCCGACCATGAGAAATTCCTCACGCAAATGCGGCATTTCGAGCGCAAGCTCAATAATGCGCTCACCCGCAAGTATGTGCAGATCACGTTCATTCATGGAGTTGGTTCTGGAAAACTGAAGGAGGCTATCCGCCAAGAATTGACCGAATACGGCCTCACATTCGAAGAAGGTCCATTCCACAGATACGGAGTTGGTGCAACTGTGGTGCGACTACACTAACTTTGCAGCGCAGATCGGCTCATCACTCTTTACTGAGGGAGGAAAGTCCAGACAGCACAGAGCACCGCACCGCGTGCAAGCGTGGGTGCCGCAGAAGGAATTCTGCAGCAACAGCAAGTGCCACAGAAAATAACCGTCCGCCTCTGGCGGATAAGGGTGAAAATGTGAGGTAAGAGCTCACGGGCCGGGTCGGCAACGGCACGGTCGGGTAAACCTTGCGGGCTGCAAGGCCAAATAGGTCGGGAATTAAGGGTTGCTCGCTCTTTCCCGATGGGTGGGCTGCATAGATAAATGGTGAGCTAAAACAGAATCTGGCTTACGGGTCTGCACAAAACGGCCTCTGACGGGAAATCGTCAGGGGCCGTCCATTTTCTAACCATTGAGCCGTCAACCCTTACACAGTTTCAAACGGGCTTTTGAACTACATTTGACATTCTTCAATCATTACCATGAAATCACTTTTACTTTCACTACTCTCCGTATTTTCCATTTCCGTCTTCGCGCAGCAGCAAGAAGTTGGCCCGACCCATTACTCAAGAAGCGCGCTGGAACCTGAGTTGGCCCCGTTCTATCATGGCGTTGCCTCTGGCGATCCGCTTCCTGATGCGGTTGTGATCTGGACGCGCATCACGCTGAACAGTACCGACCCCGTGGACGTGAACTGGCGAATGGCCACCGACACGCTTTTCAGCAACATTGTGGCAAGTGGCATGGCAACAACCGATTCTTCGGTTGACTGGACCATCAATGTGGATGTGACGGGACTTGATCCAGACTCGTGGTATTATTATGATTTTGAGTACAATGGCGACCATTCGCTCATTGGCAGAACCCATACTGCGCCCGTTGGTGGTGTGGACCATCTGCGCTTTGCGGTTCTCTCCTGCCAGAATTATGAGCACGGTTATTATCACGCGTACCGCGATCTGGCGGGAAGGAACGACATCGACTGCATCCTTTTTTTGGGCGACTACATCTACGAATATGAAGTGGGCGGTTACTCGGCCAATATTTCTGGCCGAACGAACGAACCTGTGAACGAGATCATCTCATTGAGCGACTACCGCACGCGCTACTCGCTCTACAAACTCGACCCCGATCTGCGCGATGCGCATCAGCAGTATCCGTTCATCGTTATTTGGGACGACCACGAATCGGCCAACAACTCTTACACCGATGGGGCCCAGAACCATACGCCTGCCACAGAGGGACCATGGTCCGATCGCAAAGCGCATTCCATTCAGGCCAATACCGAATGGCTGCCTGTAAGACTGCCCGATGCGAACCATCCTGAAAAGCGTTTCCGAAAATTCGAATTCGGAGATCTTGCCGAACTGGAAATGTTGGACACGCGCCTTTACGACCGCGATGAGCAGGGTTCGGGAAGTGATCAGGACAGGAGTTTGATGGGCTATGAACAGCGTCATTGGCTGTATGACAATCTGGAAAATGCGACCACGAAATGGAAGGTGATCGGACAGCAGGTGATGATGGCTCCATTGACGGCATTCGGATTTCCCATCAATAACGACCAATGGGATGGTTATCCTGCCGAACGTGACAGCCTTTTCAATTTCATCGCTACCAACAATATTGACAATACGGTTGTGCTTACAGGTGACATTCACACTTCGTGGGCAAATGATCTGCCAGGCGATAATTACGATTCCAATACTGGCAGTGGCTCTGTGGGTGTTGAATATGTGGTGACCAGCGTTACCTCATCCAGTTTCCCCATTCCAGTTGGACAGAACCTGATCATGTCGGTAAACCCGCACATCAAATATGCAGACCTGACACAGAAAGGGTACCTGATCCTGGACCTGACGGACACGATCGCCCAATCCGATTGGTATTTCGTTTCGGACGTTACCGTACCCACGCACACCTCCTCGCTCGGCACCAGTTGGTTTACGCGTGACGGAGAAAACCATCTTGAACACGCATCTGCTCCAACGGTGGGAGACTCCTATCCACCATTGGCCCCCGTTTTTGAACCAGACACAAGCACAGGTATTGCAGAAATTGAAAACGAACCTGTGATCATTGGAGCTTATCCGAACCCATTTTTCGACCGCTTTGTGGTGCAGTTCAACCTGTTCCAACCAGAACAGGTGCGCATCCGTTTGACGGACATCTCGGGTAAAATGATCATGGAGAAGGATCTCGGGCAATTGCGTAACGGCCTTCAGTACCTGCAAGTGAACACCTCTGACCTACCCGCTGGGCTCTATATCTTTACTTTGCAGACAGAAAATGCGGTCGTTACTCGAAGAATGACCAGAATAGAGTAACCAATTGGGCTTACTTCCGTAGATTTGGTTTGCTGACCAAACTTCAAGTGCCTTGATTTAGGCACCTCTATTTGCGGAATGTCTGACGGAATTAACAAGTATGCGCTCGTTGGTGATGAAGCCGTTTTGTTCCAACATGAAGGTCAGGTAAACAAGCAGGTGTTGCTCGACACCTTGCCACAGTTGGAACAGATACTCGACAGCCTTTCGGTAGATAGACAGAAGAAACGGAAGATCGTCAACATTGCCATCGAAACGCTCCAGAACCTACAGTTGCACTCTTTTCAGCAGGAAACAGCGAAGGAATACGGTCTGCCGCCCATGTTCATGCTCACCAAGAACAAAGACCACATCACCATCATCATCGGCAACTTGGTTGCAAACAGCGAACGAGCGGTTTTGGAAGACAAGCTCCGCAAGATCAACAGCCTAAATGAGGAAGAGATCAAATTCCTCTATGGCGTTATCATGAAGCAGACCGTGGTAAAATTCTCAACCAAGGGAGGCGCTGGCCTCGGACTTATCGACATGAAGAAAAAATCGGGCAATGACCTCGGTTTCAGCTTCCAGGATGTGGATGATGAGGTCTGCTATTTCAATCTACGCATCAGCGTTCCGTGCTGAAGGTCAGGCTTCATTCTTCTTAGCAAGTGCATTTATTTTCCATCCCATGTAGCCGAAAAGCATCGTCATCAATGGGCTGATGAGATTGAAGAATGCAAATGGAAGATACGTTCCTGTAGCCACACCCAGTACGCCCGAATGATACGCTCCGCAAGTGTTCCATGGAACCAGAGCTGAGGTGACCGTTCCACTATCTTCCAAGGCGCGGCTGAGGTTTTCGGGAGCAAGCTCACGGTTCTTGTACTCCTTGGCGAACATGCGGCCAGGCACCACAATGGCCAAATATTGGTCAGATGCCGTTACGTTGAAAACCACGCACGTACCAGCAGTCGCAGCGATCAACGAACCTGTTGTGTGCGCCAATTTCAGGATGGACTGTGCAATACGCTCAAGCATGCCATTGGCTTCCATTACGCCACCGAATGTCATGGCACAGATGATCAACCAAACCGTTCCGAGCATGCCGTTCATTCCTCCAGAACTCAGCAGTTCATCAGCCACTTCATTGCCCGAAGTGATGGAAACATCGGTTGTCATCGCATCAATAACGACCATATAAGATGCTTTGGCGAAGGTTGCGCCCTCGGCCGCCAATTCCTGAATGATCTGCGGTTGCATGAAAATGGCGAACAGGCCGCCAAGAATGGAACCTACAAGCAACGCAGGAACCGCAGGAACTTTCTTCACAATGAGTGCAATTACCGCTACGGGAACAAGAAACAGCCACAGACTGATATTGAACTTGGAACCGATGGCCGATTGAAGCGCCTCAACTCCTGCAAGATCGGCTCCCGAACCCGATGTGAATCCAAGGATAAGAAACAGCAATGCGGTGATAGTAATGGAAGGAACGGTTGTCCACATCATGTGGCGAATGTGCGTGATCAGATCCGTACCGGCCATGGCAGGTGCCAAATTCGTTGTGTCTGAAAGTGGCGACATCTTATCCCCGAAGTACGCACCAGAGATAATGGCACCCGCGATCATTCCATCGCTGAAACCGAGAATACGCCCGATTCCCATCAAAGCCACACCCACCGTTGCCACCGTGGTCCAAGAACTTCCTGTGGCCAGCGACACAATGGAACAGACGATGGTTGTGGCAAACAGAAAAATTGTGGGATTGAGAATGTCGAGACCGTAATAGATCATGGCCGGTACAACTCCACTGATGAGCCATGTTCCTGCCAATGCCCCGATCATCAGCAGAATGATCAATGCGGGCAGGGCACTGGAAATGCTCGTCACCACACCATCAAAAAGATCATCCCAACGATGGCCATTGAGCATGGAAACAATGGCCGCCACACCTGCCGAAAGCAGCAACGCCATCTGGTTGGCTCCGCCCAAAGAGTTATCGCCATAGAACGCCACATTGGTACCCAGCAATCCCACCAGAAAGATGAGCGGAATGAATGATTGCAACAAAGAGGGCTGTTTGGCGTTCGTCATGATCGAGAAATGTTCGGGCAAGATAGCAAGCCGCAGGTTTATCGCCTCAGCTTATCGCCCATAATCCTACATTTGCCACAAATTCAAAACGCATAGAATGAAATACATCGTTCCCATCTTCTCCCTGCTGCTGCTTGCAGCCTGTGGCGAACACAAGACCGAAGAGCATGCCGAAGAAGCTCAGGAAGAAGCCGCTGCGGCCAACACAGGTTGGTTCGGGGAAGAATTTGAAGTGGCCGAAGCTGTTGCTCCTGCCGATGTTCCAGCATTGATGAATGATTCATCAAGCAACGAATTCATTGTGGAAGGCACCATTCAGGAATGCTGCCAGAAGAAAGGCTGCTGGATGAAAGTGGACATGGGAGATGGCGAGAGCATGCGCGTTTCCTTTAAAGATTACGGGTTCTTCGTTCCGAAGGATGCTGGCGGAAAGACCATGCTGATGAAAGGCGTGGCTATGTACGATACCATTCCGGTGGACATGTTGAAGCATTTGGCCGAAGATGCAGGAAAAACGCAGGAAGAAATTGATGCCATCACACGTCCAGAATTGGCATTGACATTTGAAGCAACAGGCGTTCTTATCAAGTGATCGACTCTCAAAGATCTTCCCACATTTTGTTCGTCCTTTTGGGATGGATGCTGCTGCTTTCTGCAAACTTGTTCGGGCAAGCGGCAAACGACACACTCAACCGCGTGGATGACCGCGGCAAGAAGCAAGGTTATTGGGCTGAATACCTCAGCGAAGACCTCTCTCCCGTAAAGAAAGTGGAAGATGCGAAGTACGTTCACTTCGTGTCTTACGAAGACGGAATCCGCCTCCAAAAGAAGATCGACAACCGCAATTTTTCGCGGCTGGTTCCTAAAGACACCAATCAACTGAAGGAAATGGCAACACCCATCGAGCTAAATGGGGTTTACACCTTCTTTCTGAGCACACGCGACCATTTGCCCATCATCGGCAGAGAATGGCTTTTCCAACGGAACAAGAAGTATGATTGGGCTTACAAGCAACTGGAATTCAAGAAAGGGAAGTTGCAGCGCGTTACGTTGCATTACCGTAATGGCAACCCAAGTATTGTAATTGACTACACGGACAAATGCGGTTCAGACCCCAACTCGTATGTTATCAAGGAGTTCAGTTACCAAAGTCAGGTTGAGACCAAGACATATTATGGCCTGGTTGACCAGAAATGGGAAATGTTCACCGCTGGTGAGTGCAAATTGCAGAAGGCAAAATGACAAACGGACAACAAATCAGAATCATTGGAAACAGAAAGGGCTCAGCAAAAAATCGCTGAGCCCTTTTCCTTTATCTCAAATATGATCACTTCGCCATCTTGGGAATGTCCTCGATCGTGGCGGTCAATCCTCGGTTGATCATCTCTGCCCACATGGGCTGCAATTTGCTGAACATGTCAGTTTTCACACCGCACTTTCCACTGTAGTGAATGATGAACGTGCATTGCTCAGCCTGCAAAGGCTCATGGCGACAGACCTCTATCAATGTTTCAATGACAAAATCGAATGTATTGAAGTCGTCATTGTGGATGACAAGCGTCTTTGGTGCCTGCACCAACTCCTCGAGTTCCTGCTGAAATTCGACCTCAAGGTCTAACGTAAATAGCGGATCAATATTCATGTTCAATAATTGGCGATGAAGATAGATAATCGACCGTCTAAAATAGAACTTTAATCGACAAACGGAACGTCTTGCACGTCAGTCAACGCCACTTTTGCATCGTTCAAATATGGAACAATGCGTACCGATGAAAAACCTCGGTTCTGGTATTCCTTCAGTTCTGAGCGCACATCTGCCAATGTCTGGAAATACCCAGTACTGAGTTGCACCGATGGCATTGAAAACGTAATAGCCGATTCTGGACTCATGGCGTCCGAAACCGTTTCGGAAACACCCGCAGGCTCCATCACAAATTCCAGCTTGTAGTAAACATCCTTGCGCTTGCGCAGATCGTACTTATTGAATGGCGGACGGATGTATTCCTCGCGCGGATGCGAAACCTGATTTGCAAGAACATCCTGGTTTCTGCGATTACCCTTGATCTCAGTGAGCGACTCCTGCGTTTTCCCAGCCTCGATCCACTCGTTCTTCATGTTCTTGAGAACGGCCAATCGCCCAACGTCCTCCGCTCGCATGCGTTTGATCATCTTGCGAACATCTGGGTTCTGCACCTTATCAAACGAAGGCTTGGAAATGCTGTAATCGCGCTTGGCAGCCACAAGGAATGGAATGGTTCCGACCGTACCGACCGATGCTGGCTGCGGAGCATCCAGACTTATCACTTCCTCCTCAGGTTCGGTTTCCAGATCGGCCAATTCCTTCTCCGTTTCGGCCTCTGTCGCAATTTCCTCCGCCTGAACAACCGCGACCTCTTCCGCTTCCTTTTCCATTTCAACGTCAACCATCGGCTCAACCTCTTTCGGCTCTGGTGTGTTCTCAGCCTCCAGTACTTCTTCTTCAATAACCGCACGGTCTTTCGGTGCAGGTTCAGATTCCATCATAACCACTTCCTCCTCAACAGCCTTATTCTCCTCAGGCTGAACAGAATCTATCTGGGCCAATTCTTCAAGAATGGCATCTTTCTCCTGTTCAATCAGCAGCCCAGAACCTTCCACTTCCTCAAACTGCTTCTCTACTGGTGTTTCTTTCTTCTCAGCCTCAGTCTGTGGTTGCTGTACGATCTCTTCTGCTTCTTTATCCCACTCCGCTTCTGCCGCTGCAACTTCCTGCTGATCGACCGTTGGTGCTACCGCATCGGTCTTCTTCTCTCCTTTCTTGGTTAAAAATTCGTTCAGGGTGATCGTCTCCGTTTCTTTCTTGGGTTCGGTTTGGTTGAGTACAACTTCGTTCTCTGCTTCGCGAAGTTCATCCGCCAATCCGTCTTTATACGATTCGACCACTTGGCGGTCTTTCTGCATCTCCTCTTTCAGCGCTTCTTCCTTGGCGATGGCTTCCTTCTGATGTTCCTGCAATGCTTTTCGGTCAGCATCTATTTTGGCCTGTAGCACAGGATCCGCATTCTTATCGTCCGATCTTCCCTGAAGTTCATCCATGCTGCGGAGTGTGTAATCCTTGTCTGGTCGGGATTTCGCCTCCTTCTCCATCTCAGCTTCTATCTCATTGAGTGCCGCCAGATACGCATTCGGGTCGGCATCGCTCTTCAATGCCACCGACTCCAATTCACCATCCAGCGGTTCTTCAACTCTGGTTGCATTCGAATCAATTTTTGCTGCCGCGATCTTGTCTCCTGTAACCACAAGCGCAGAGTCAACTCCGTCCGTTACCAGCTTCTGCGGACTTTGGACCGCTTGCTGTTGCTTCAATTCCTTCTCAGCCTTGGCCTGTGCCTTTGCTTCTTCCCTTGCTTTGTTCTCAGCAGCTATCAGCGCTTCCTGCTCTTTGCGCTGCTGCTCCATCTTGGCAATGGTTTCCAGGAAAAGCTCCGATTCGGAAACCACTTTTGCATCCTCAAGGGCAATATCCGATTCACTTCCGTCAACTTTCTTTGATGTGTCTGAAGTGGCTGTCACCGATTCTGGGATGGCATCATTCCTCTTCTCTTCACCTTGTTGTTCCAATATCTCAGCTTCCTTTGCGGCCATTTCCTTCAGAATCTCCGAATAGGTCAACTCCTTTTCAGATTCCGTTTCTTCCTCAGAAACTGCCACGTCTTTCACGATCATTGAATCGCGAAGCGCACGCTGCTTTGCCAACTCCACTTCCCTTTTGATCTCTGCCAATCGCGCAACCTCGGCAACCGAATCGGCCATGGCTTTCTCGCGTTCCGTCTTCTGCGCCAGTTCGGCAGCGGCTATGCTGTCTGCTTTCGCCTGTGCCCGCTTTCTGGTGCGTTCCTGCTCTGCTTTGGCAGCGGCCAGTTTTTCTTGCACCAGTTGTTTTTCAGCTTTCACGATGGAATCTGCAATGGCTTTCTCCTGTGCCTGCTGTGCCAACTCCACCGCAGCCAAACTGTCGGCTACAGCTTTTTGTCTTTGTCTCAGCACAATCTCAGCTTTCAGTGCTTCTTCCCGCGCCACCTGCATCAGCGTTCTGGCCAAGGCGATGGAATCCTCACGTGCTTTCTTCTCTGCAAGCGTTCGGTCCATGGTTTTTTCCTCGGCCAGCATGGCATCTTCCTCTTCCTTCAACTCCATTGCCAATGCGGCTTCCTCCTCAGCCGCTTTGATGGAATCCTGTTGCTGCTGCTTTGCCTGCCTGTATTCTTCGGCCAGTTGCTCGGCCTTGTAGATGAAGTCCTCCCGTGCCTTCTCATGCGCGGCCAGCACCTCGGCACGTTTCAATGAATCCAACTGACCCTGTTGCTGCTGCCCATTGACCTCTGCTTGTGCCAACTTGCCTGCTTCTTTCGCTGCCTCCTCTTTTGCCGCTTGTTTCTCGCGTTCAGCAACTTCTAAACGTTGCTTTTCAAACGCCATTTCCTCCGCCTTTCGCAATGAGTCGAGTTTGGCCTGTTTCGCTTCTACGGCCCTTTTCTGCAGCATTGCCAAGTTGGCGGCTTCGGCCGCTTTCAACGAATCCAACCTTGCTTTGGCGGCTTTTTCTTTCTCCGCTTTTGCTGCCAATTCTGCTTGGCGGGTCTGTTCAAACGCCAACGCTTCAGCCTGCTTTATCGAATCCTGGCGTGCCTGTTCAGCCTGCTTTTGTTCCAACGCAAGTTGTACGGCCTTCTCGATGGAATCCTGTCGCGATTTCTCTTGTGCCAACGCCAATTGCTCCACACGCTTCAACGAATCCAACTTGGCCTTTTCAGCTTTTTCCTTCGCCAGTTTGGCTGCCATTTCTGCTTGCTTGGCCTGCTGCAACGCCAATGCCTCAGCCTGCTTTATTGAGTCCAGTCGTGCCTGCTCTGCCTTCTTCTGCGCAAGCGCCAATTGCTGCACTTTCTGGATGGAATCCTGACGCGCCTTTGCCTGTGCGGCAGCCAGTTCTTCCACGCGCTTCAGCGAATCCAACCGAGCTTTCTCAGCCTGCTGCTGTGCCAATAGTTGCGCTTCCTCTTCCTTCTTCTTCAATGCCAGTTCTTCCGCTTTGCGGATGGAATCCTGCTTGGCCTGTGCCAACTGAGCCGCTTTCAGGGCATTTTCTTTCGGGTTCATCTGCGCCAGCTCTTCTGCCGTGAGTTCGGGCATTTCGGCCATCTGCGCCATCACTTCTTTCAGCGATCGACTTTCGGAAAACTTCACCGTATCTGGCTTTCCCGCAGCATCAAAGTAATTGGTCATTGCCACGGTGGCCTCATCGTTCACCGAATTGTAGGTGATCTGCTGCTGCAAAGCATCATACGATTCATGCACAGGAACATCCAGATCGAACATGAAACCGTTGGCCTCTTTCGGACCTACATCCAAGCGGTAATCGTTCTGTGGTGGAAGGATGAGCAAATATTTTCCCGATAGTTTGTTGCTGCGATACTTCCCTACAACCTCGTTGGTCTGCGGGTCGACAACCGTTAGTGCTGCATAGTTGTAGACCGAATCGGTGAGGTCTTCGTACATGCCTTCCACCACCGAAACCTCCACTTGATTCGGGTCGTGAAGCAGTGTTTTGAGCACGCGCAACTTACCTGCTTCCGTGTTCCTACCAGATGTGAAAAACGCCAATTTCCCTTCGGGATCGCTCACGTAGAGAAAATCATCGAACGGTGAGTTGATCGGGAATTGCAGGTTCATGGGCGTTGACCACGTGTTCGCATTCGGGTCGTACTTGGAACTGAACACATCGTAGCCGCCCATGGTGTTGTGTCCTTTGGAAGCGAAGAACAGCGTCTGCGATTCCTCATCATAGAACGCGTAATCCTCATCATACTTCGTGTTGATGACATTCGGCAATCGCTGCGGAATGGCCCATTCTCCGTTCGGTAGGCGGTTGACGCGGTACAGATCCTTGGCATTCGCCCCATCTTCGCCATAACTGGCGTAAACCAGTACTTCACTGTTCATAGGAGTGTAGATCACCGTTCCCACCAAATTCTTCTCATCGTACTTGGTCTTGAAATTGGGCGGCATCGGAATCACTTTTCCCTTCAACTTGCGGAAATCGTAGGGCCGATAGAATTCGCTTGCGATGACCTCCTTGTCCATGGCAGGTTGAAAATCGATGGCCGCGTTGTACAATATCTTGCCGTTTCGGCATTCCTGCATGCTGCGGTCCAGATCGATCTTCGGGCTGGAAAAACCAGCATTCTTCCCTTTCTCGTAGGCTTTCACCGCATCATCAAAACGATAATTGAGCTGGTATGCTTTGCCGAGATAGTAGTACGCCTCGCTATTCACTCCAGGGCTGTTTGCGCCACCTTCGATGTAGGGCAATGGCTTCAGCGGATCGGCCTCAGTGAACAGGATGCAGACCCCGAAACGGTAATTGTAATTCGGGTTGAGGGCATCTTTGCTTAGCAGTTGCGAGAACAGCGGCTTGGCCTTGGCGTAATCTTCCTTCTCAAAAAATTCATTGGCCGCCTTTTCGAGGTCTTCCTGACTATCGAAACTGATCTGTCCAAAGCTCTGGAAGGCAATCAACAACAGCAGAAAAGGGAAAATCAGACGCGCTTTCAACAGCATAGTTTTACCCGTTTTTCGGGTTATTTTCGGCAATTCATTCAAGCTCCCAAAAATATTCGTTTTAAAGGAATGGTCAAGGTGAAGAAAGCTGTAGTTCATGAACAGGAAACAACAGTCCGTCATTTGATGATCTCTTGTTGGAAGAGATGCTTACTCCTTTCCTTTTCCACATTCGTTCTATTTTCAAACTCCGCGCAAGCGCAAGAGATCACCATCGGGCTGATGCCCCGAAAGGCCATTTCTTCGGTGCTTTTCTCACCAAGCAGCGGAACGTATGTGCTGCTGAATGAGAACGCGGACACGCTTTATCGTTTCCGTTCGGATGATGCCATGTCGGTTTCCGTTTTGGGTGACCGACTGCTGGTGAAAAGCCCTTACGGACTGAACGACACAGTTGTGAAACTTTCTGTGGTTGGCAGCGGCATTTCACCGAGTTTCCGCCTCCGTTTCAATGACGAGAAACAGGACCATGGCTACATTGACCGCCTCAACATTTCTGTGAAGGATGGAAAATTACGGTTAATCGATCAGGCAAGTATTGAACGCTACGTTGGTCGCGTGGTGCAAGGAGAGGTCGGACATGGCGCGGCCGAGGAATACTACAAGATACAGAGCATTATTTGCCGCACGTATGCCACACGCAACTTGGAGCGCCATGCATTGGACGGCTTCGACCTGTGCGACAACGAGCATTGCCAGGTTTTTTCGGGATTGAAAAAGACTTCGGATGAGGTGGTGAAAGCCACTTCCGCTACCAGCGGATTGGTGATGGTGGATCCCGAGAACAACCTCATTCTGAGTGCCTTCCATGCCAACTGTGGTGGCCAAACGGCCAATTCGGAGGATGTTTGGAAAGAATCACGGTCTTACCTCACAGCGGTCAATGATACATTCTGTCTCAAAAGTCGTAGCGCGGTTTGGGACAGATCGATGCCTTTGGGAGAACTGTTGGCGCAACTCGGTTTTGCCACCGACACGGCTGGACTTGACGGCTGGAAATTCGGGCAGCACGACCGCAAGAAGTTCTTCACGCTGCGGAACGATTCCATCGAAACAGCACAGATGCGAAGGCTGCTTCAACTTCGTTCCACGTTCTTCGACCTGACGGTGAAAGACGGAAAGGCCGAATTGAGCGGGCGCGGTTACGGTCACGGAGTTGGGCTTTGCCAGCAGGGCGCCATGAAAATGGCCGAAAGTGGTTACACCTACAGCCAGATTCTCGGTTACTACTACAAAGGGGTGAGTTTGATTCCGTTTACTTCGTTGAGGCCGTAAGATGTTGCCGTGCCTCAGCAATAAACTCCCTGAACTCCTCCAAAAACTGCTGATTGAATGCGCGATAAACATCCACCGCGAGGTGCATTTGGGTTTCGGTTGAAGAACGCCTGTCCAAGCCTTGTAGTGACTTTATCAGCCCCCACTCAAACTGATAATTGTACAGCCAATTCTGCTGCCGCATGAATGGAAAGTATTGCTGAACACGCGTTGGGAAGAGGTGTTTTTGCCCATCCAGTCGCTTGTAGACAGACTGCGTGAAATCGTGCAGATCCTCTGCGTGGAATTCCTTCCAATTGCTGGCCAGCACGTGGTCGTACACCACATCGATCACCACGGGTGCATAGCGTCCTTGCGTTTCGCGGAAACGTTCAATTCCCTGCTTAACCAGCGGATGTGAATCTGTAAACGCATCGATGGCGCGGTGAAAACGAATGCCATCGGCCACTTTTCCATTAAAGTGCTTTTCGGGATTTCCTTTCACCGAGTCGGCAATGAAGTTGCCCAGCAGCAATTCGTCATCGTCAGGTGTGAGAAAAATGTGGCCGAGGAAGTTCAAAACATCAAATTTAGGATTCACAGATAACCACGGATCTCACGAAAAGCCAATATTCCATCTGTGCTCAAATCTGTGGAAATCTGAGCGTCCGTGGCCATTTCATGTAAAAGGGAAAGGGAGCCAGGTAAACGTTTCGTAGAAATCATCTGCCTAACTCCCTCGGGAAAAAGTGGAATGTCTGCTTGAAAGACGACACCTTTTTACATGGGTTGCCTACGGTTGCTAAATTTGTTTTTCGACCCTAAAATCTGACCATGAAAAATCTTTTACCGTTTCTACTTCTCGTCTGCCAATTCGGCTTCGCCCAAGAAAAAACCCCTGTTTCCAAAGAAGAACCCGTTCAAGTGGTGGAATCGAACGTGCTGTGGAAAGCAGCGGTAAGCGACACACTGAAACTGTGTGTGATCAACGCCAACACCATTGCGGTGATGAATGCCTCCTTCCCGAAAGAGAAGAACATTACACGCCAAGTGAGCTTTAAGGTGGTGAATGAGAATGGCGAAGGCCGCACCGTGAATTCCGTTGTAAAAGGAATTGAGGAATGGAATGGCGTAAAGTGCTACACGGCCGAACTGGAACTGGTGATGAATTTCATGAGCCACAAGGTGAGCCGCAAAGTGGAATGCATACTTGCCGACCTGAGCGATGCGCCTTACAAATTGTATGTGGGCAAGAACTGGCTGGGCGATGACATGGAGGTGAAATGACCTCCTCAACCCCTCTGCCTTCGGCATCTCCCCAAAGGGGAGAAAAATGACCCTTCGAACAAACATGATGGATCGAGTACTCCGAAATGGGAAAGTCGTCAACTTTTAGAAAGTTGACGACCTTGGTAAAACAGGCGCATTGCCTTGCACCCCTACTGCTCCGCCAATTTCTTCAGAATTTCCAGCAGACGTGGGTCACTTGGGCGCGGGGCGTTCTGATCTACCACCTTTCCCTTCTTATCGAAAATGAGGTAGCGCGGAATGCTGTTCACACCGAATTTGGAAGTGACCTCCGAACCCCAACCGCCTTTTGAAAGGCCATGTTTTCCTTCAATTCCCAATTCCTCGATGGCCAGTTTCCAAACGGTTTCGGTGTTGTCGATGGAAATGTAGAGGAACTCAATGTTCTTCAATTCCTTCTTGGAAAGACTTTCCTTCAACGCTTTTGAATGCGGGAATTCCTTTCGGCACGGCCCGCACCAACTGGCCCAGATGTCCAAGTAAACCACTTTGCCGCGCAGATCGGAGAGTTTGAAGGTTTTGCCATCCAATCCCTGCACCTCAATATCTATCGCATCGTGATCGGTCTTCTGTTCATCTGTAACGGCCACTTCCACTTCATCATCCTTCGCCTTGAGGCGTTCAGCCAAGCTGTCTTCCACCAGTTTCACGAATACTTCCGACTGCTGCGTTCCTGCCAAATGGTCGCGCATTTGGCGCAGTAGCGATGGCTGCACATTCTTGGCATTTTGCAGCATGGTCTTGGTGAGGAAATACTGCAGCGATTCGCCTTTCAGGTTTTCGCGGGCCGTATTGAACGCTGCCTGAACAGCCGCTTGACGGTCGGCAAACTTCATGAAATCATATTCCTCCAATGCCTTGTAATCCACAAACTGGATGAGCAACTCGCGAAAGAACTCGCTATCGAGTTCCTTGGCCATGTTCATGCGTTCCCATGAGAGGTTCTCGATCAACACCTTCGGAATTTCTGTGGCCTTGGGAATGGAACTGCTGGCGGTTTTCATTTCCGAAAACTTGAACAGCGAGAGGTAATAGTAGTACCCAAGATGGTTCTTGTATGCTTTGATGAAGGCATCCGAAAGCTTCGGTTCGAACTTCTCCAATGCGAAAACGGCATCATTCCGAAGTTTGAAAGCGTCCATTTCCATCGCATCGATGTTGGTGGCGTCCTTGGCCTGTTCTTCCAACCACTTGACGGATAATCTGCTACCGAACTCCTCTTTCATCTGCGCAGCAAAACCGTTGATGGCCGCTCCATCTCCACCGAATTTTACGGTCTGATCATCTTCCAAGAACATGGAATCGAACTGGATGCGAAGCGAATCCTCATACTTCCACACGTAAACCTCGCGGTCCTTGTCGTTGTAGCTGAGTTTCATCCAACCCGAAGCGGGAACGTTGACCTTCTTGCCGAACGAATTTCCCGAAACCGCAATCTCATCCTGCCACGTATTCCCGAAATAATCAGCAGGATAAGTGACGTACAAAGGCTGATCGGCCATGCCTTTGATGGTTCCACTAAAATGAAATTGCTGCGCCCACGTGGTGTTTACCAGCAAGAGCGCAGCAATCGGAAAGAGTCTTGTCATGTTATTCTACTTTGATGAGGCGAGCCACGGCCTGTCGTTTCCCTGTGATCACGCGCACAAGGTAAACTCCTTTTCCAAGACCAAGCGTCTGTGCATCTATCGAATAGGTGTGCTTGCCAGCCGCCATTTCACCTGAATGGAACGAATGAATGAGTCGTCCCGTCATGTCGGTCAGTTCCACATTGGCTTTCAGGTTTGTCTTCAGGTCAAACGAGAACTTGGTCTGCTGTGTGAATGGATTGGGAGAGACCATCACATTCGTGATCGGTGAACCTGATTTTGCCTCCTCAATTCCAGTAAAGTGCGTTTTCAGAATGGTCCAATCATCCAATATCTCGCCATCCTTGGTCAAGTAATAGCCCGAAAGCGTGTCACCGTTCGCATAAAGCATGGTCGAGCCCACGCAGGTATCGCAGGCATGGCCTGTGTACATGGCCGGATGATCGAGGCTGGCTGAACTCTCGCTGCTACCAGAATTCCCCTGCACTACATACAAGGTTCCGTAGTTCGGGTTCGGACCATCTACATATTTCACATACGGAGTTCCTTCAGAAAGTCTTCCGCTGGATGAATTGACCACATGCACATTCGGGTCGAAATCCGAAAGGTTGTTGCTGTAATATCCATGGATGAGGTATGATCGCTCATAAACATGGCTGTGACCCGTAATCAGCACATCCACACCGTAACTTTCCAATATGGGAACAAGATTCTCGCGCACGGCCTGCATGTACACTTCGTAAAAAGCCGTTGACTCATGCGAACCTGCCGTGTACGGAGGCTGGTGGATAAATGCCACCACCCACGGCTTATCGTTGGCAGCAAGATCGGCCTCCATCCAATCGGTGAAAGGAGAACCATTGAACGAGAAAAGTGGGTTGGCACCTGTCCAGTCCCAAGATGGTTGGAGCGGTGTAACCGAACCTATCTCTGAGTTCAATGACATGAAGTGAACATTGCCGTAATCGAATGAATAATAGAGTTCGTAATTGGATGGAACGCCACCGATCTCGCCATTGGTAGGCACATCCACAAGGTCGTAATACGGACCATGATGCGTGGTAGGATCGGCACCCGTGGTCAGGCTCAGCACCGAACCATAATCGTGGTTTCCAGGACAGGGCATGAACGGAATACGCGGGAATATCTCCGAATAACCATAAATGGAATCGAACACCTTGGTGGAATATTCCTCATCGGTTCCGTTGTCATACACGTTATCGCCCAACCACATCCAGAAATCAGGTAGGTCATCTCCTACATGATCCAACATGGATTGTTTCACAGCCATCTGCTTCTCGTTGCCTTTTCCGAAATCTCCGATGCACCAAACACGAATGGGTTGCACCGTTCCGATCTCTGGCGAGGTTCTGAAGCGATGATTGTCATCGGCCCCCGCCAAAACCGTAGAGCCATCGCTCACAGCGAAATAATATTCGGTAAATGGGTCAAGTCCTGTGATGTTGACCGTGTGGTCTGTTTCCGAAGTGGACACATCCACCTGATTGTCCATAACGGTGGCCAGCGTGGGTCCATAATAGACGCGAGCTGGGGTGGCCACATCGGTGCGCCACATCACCTTCATACTACTTGAAGTAGGAAACTGCAGATAGGGTCCGCGCGTAACGGTCTGCGCTTGGAGTTGGCCTGCGAACATCGCAGCGATCAACAGAAGGAAGTAATTGTTCTTCATTTCAATCGTTTAGAGAACTCAAATTTAGCTTTTCAAAGCTGATGGCGTCAAAAGGTGGCTGGTCTTAACCAAAAGGTGATATTCCTATTTTCACCGACCCTTATGAAATATGCTTTCCTGTTCGTATCCGTTCTTTTTCTGAGCTCGTGTTCCACGGATGGACTTGTGCCGTGTGATGGTGAGGGTCCGAGTGGGGAACTTTGCCGAGAGTACCGCTATTTCAATGGTTCGCCCGAAGGATATGTGGAGTTTGAGCATGCGGGAGATTCGTTGCTTATCTCGCGCATCTTCGATGATCAGCATCGGTTGCAAAAGACCGTTAAACAATGGTTTGAAGATGGCAGAACGAGCGTCATTGCGGAGCAATACCCCGATGCGGACACGAAAGTGCAAACGTGGAACTACAACCAGATGGACAGTTTGGAGACCATTGTTTACGGAGCGAACGACAGCAGTCTTTTCGTGATGTATGAGAACGGAAAGCGGAGGAGAGAATCCTATTTCGAGGGTGATTCTCTACAGCGATATTTCATCTATCGGTATTTCCAAGATGATGGGAATCTTTACCGCATCTACCATTACAATTCGGAAGATTCGCTGTTGGCCTACCGAAGTTTCGAGTACTTCTTCAGTACTGGACAGACGCGTGTGTCTTTCTATACTTCGAGCAATGATCTTATCGGCAGGAAGGTGTTCCGTTTTTCACAGAACGGGTTGATAAGTTCCACTGAATTTACTGATAGCACGGCCACGGTCACGGCCCATTCGGAGTACATTTATGATGCGTCTCAGCATCTTACCGAAAAGAGCCAAACGAACTCAGATGGGACGTACAGAAGTGTGTTCCTCTATTACTGACATTACACAAAATGAGCAAAGACCATTCTCTCAACGAAAAAATCAAAGCTGTTTACGATTTCCACGACACGTTCGGCATTGGCAACAATGACTCGCCTGAGCACAACATCGGTGAGGATGAATACCTGCTGCGCCACCGCCTGATGCATGAGGAGAATGAGGAGTACCTCCAGGCCTGCAAGGATGGCGACCTGGTGGAAATTGCCGATGCGCTGGGCGATATGATGTACATTCTTTACGGCACCATCTGCAAGCATGGTTTGCAGGACAGGATCGCAGACATCTTTGATGAGATACACCGCAGCAACATGAGCAAGTTGGGTGCTGATGGCAAGCCCATTTACCGCGAGGACGGCAAAGTGATGAAGGGCGAGAACTACTTCAGGCCGAACATTGCCAAATACCTGCAAGAGCAGACCGAAGAAGAGCACGTGGGGAATTGAATTTGGGGCAGCCTAATCTCTAAGCGTTTTTCATTTGCAAATGTTAAGCCCTTGGAGGGCATTCAGTGCTAAAGGATTATTTTTAAATCATGGAAACGGCCTCCTTCGAAGACTTTCAGCAGCTTGACATCCGTGTTGGAACCATTGTGCATGCTGAGCCATTCACAGATGCCAAAAAAGCTGCTTACAAACTGACCATCGATTTTGGTTCGTTGGGTCAAAAGAACAGCAGCGCACAGATCACCGCGATCTATGCATTGGATGACCTCAAAGGCCGTCAAGTAATGGCTGTGGTCAATTTCCCCGTGAAACGCATCGCTGGTTTTAAGAGTGAGGTGCTGGTACTCGGAATCATCAACGAAGAGAAAGAGGTGGTACTGCTGAAACCCGAAGGGGAGATCGCGAACGGTTCGGTGGTCAGATGATGCCCCTATCTTCACGTTTGAAATAGGTTGCACTCTTTCAGACCGTTCACATCTCTGGGTCCCATATAATTCTCCGCGTTTATTGCGTTATACTTGCTTATTCGGGGCTTCCCGCTGTTGCATGCGCCTTCTGAGACCAATACTCCTTTTCGTGATGACGCTTTTTCTGGTTCCTGCCGTGGGGCAGAACCTGAGCAATCTGCGCAGCAGCACCATTGAACTGAGCAACGACACGGTTGCGCTGGACACGCTGAGCATCGTTCCTTCCAGTTTTGTGCTTACGCAAGATGGCATGGCGGTCGATTCTTCGAAGTATCTGCTGGAATGGTATTCGGGAAAACTGATCGTTGATAAGAGTCTGGTGGGAAGTTCTGTGGTGGCGAACTACCGCGTTTTCCCTTCGCTGTATTCAGAAAAGACCTTCAATAAGGACCCGTCACTGATACGCGACATCCGCGATGTGCCGCAGAATCCGTTCAGCTATACGGTTAAACCAAGCACGGCACAGGAACTTTTCGACCTTGGTTCTTTGAGCAAGAGCGGATCCATATCGCGCGGCATCAACTTGGGCAACAACCAGAACCTTGGGGTTACTTCCAGTTTGAACCTGAACCTTTCGGGACAGCTGACACCGAAGATCGGTATGCGCGCGGCCATCACCGACAATAACGTTCCCTTTCAGCCGCAGGGAAATACCCAGCAATTGCAGGATTTCGACCAGATCTACATTCAACTTTTTACGGATGAGACCGAACTGACGGCAGGTGATTTCCGCATTGACCGACCCGACAGCTACTTCATGAGTTTCCTGAAACGGGCGCAGGGCCTGAGCGTGAAACACCGCTTTCCCATCGCGCGGAAAAAAGTGGCCGATGACAAGCCTGGTTTTTTGGAAGTGAAAGGAAGCGGAGCACTTTCGCGCGGAAAGTTCAACCGCCAGATCATTCAGGGTGTGGAAGGAAACCAAGGCCCGTACCGCCTTACGGGTGCGGAGAATGAAACGTACATCATCGTCATTGCAGGAACGGAGCGTGTTTACATTGATGGACAGTTGCTGACCCGCGGCCAGGAACACGAATACACCATCGATTACAACACGGCCCAACTCACATTCACCTCCAAGCGGCTCATTACCAAGGATTCGCGGATCATTGTGGAATTCCAGTATTCGGAGCGGAACTACTCACGGTCATTGTTCCATGTGGGAACGGACTTTGAGAAGAACCGCACCAAGATCCGTTTCAACCTCTACTCCGAACAGGACGGAAAGAAAGGCATCCTGAACGGTGACCTTTCCAGCGACCAGCTCGACCTGTTGCAGAACATCGGAGACAGTCTGAATCAGGCCATCATTCCAGCCATCGACTCTGCTGGTTTCAGCACGGATCAGGTGCGGTACAAGAAAACCGACACGACCATTACCGTGAGTGGCGTTCCCGTCTATTTTCCTGAGATATACGTTTACAGCATCAATGCCGATAGCGCCTATTACAAGGTCCAGTTCTCGGATGTGGGCACAGGCAACGGTGACTACGTGCAAAAGCAGTCCATTGCCAACGGACGCGTTTACCAATGGGTGGCTCCCGATTCCATTACAGGTGCACACAGAGGCCGCTACATTCCCGCACAGAAGATCATCACCCCGAAAATGAGCCAGATGTTTACGCTGGCGGGCGAATACCAAATTGGGAAAAACGGAAACGTGATGGTGGAAGGCGCACTCACCAACACCGACCTGAACCGTTTCTCGAGCAAAGACAGCAAAGACAATCTGGGTTATGGTCTGAAGATGACCTACAACCACGTGATCCCATTGGATGACTCGGCCAAATGGATGCTGAAAACGGGGGTCGATTTTGAGAACATCAACAACAACTTCCGTTATGTGGAACGTTACCGAACGGTGGAATTTGACCGCGACTGGAACCTCCGCAACCAGACCGCTTACACCACCCAATACATTTCGGCCGCCAAGTTCGGTTTTGTGCGAAAGAACATTGCCGATGTGGAATACAGCTTCCGTTCGTTTTTGAACGAGACCATTTTCAACGCCTTCCAGAACGCGCTGACCGCCAAAGTGAACCACAAGGGTTTCAACTTCGATCTGGTCAGCAGCCTCATCTCTTCGAAAGGAACCGTGACCGACAACCGTTTCGGCCGCTTTCAGGCAGGCATTCAGCAGAAATTCAAGTGGTTTGTGATCGGTGGAACGGACATCTTTGAGGACAATGAGTTCTATGTGGCACACTCCGATTCGATGCAGGCCAACAGCTACCGCTGGAACGACTCCAAGGTCTATATCAAAAGCCCTGATGGTTGGAAGAACAATTACTCGGTTTTTTACCAAAGACGTGACGACTGGCTGCCCAGCAACAATCATCTCAAGTATTCGAGTTTGGGAGAGAGCATGGGACTGACGGGCGAACTGGCGCGCAACCCGAACAGCGTTTTCAAAGCGGTTATCACCTACCGAAGACTGACCGTGAAGGACACCACGCTGAGCTCGAACCGACCTGACGAGAACCTCGTGAACCGATTGCAGTACGACCTCCGCCTGCTGAAAGGCGTCATCTCCACCTCCACGTTCTACGAAGTGGGTTCGGGGCTCGAGAGCAAGAAAGAGTTCATCTATGTGGAAGTTCCTGCTGGGCAGGGCGCCTACAGTTGGATCGACCAGAACGGCAACGGCATCAAGGAACTGAACGAATACGTGCAGGCGGTCTATCAGGACACGGCCCGCTACATCCGCGTGTTCACGCCCACCAACGATTACACCAAGGTGTATGGCACCCAGCTCAACGAACTGATCGATCTGAACCCGCGCATTGCCTGGGGCAACAAAAAGGGACTGAAGAAATTCGTGTCGCGGTTCTCGGACCAATTGGTCTATCGCATCGAGCGCAAAACGCAGCGCGATAATCTGCTGGCCGCCTTCAATCCGTTTTACAGCAAACTCGACAGCACGCTGCTTACGCTTACTTCTTCCTTCCGAAACACGTTTTTCTTTAACCGAAGCAGCAGCAAGGTAGGAGCTGATTACACCGTACAACAGAACCGCACCAAGGTGTATCTGGCCAACGGATTTGAAACGCGGAGCACCTTTTCGCACAAGGCCAAAGTGCGATGGAACTTCGCCAAGATGTTCACCTTCAATGCCGAAGGGGAATATGGTTGGAAATCGACCATCTCGGACTTCTTCAATACGAACAATTACGACATTCAGTACTACTACATCGAACCGCAGATGGTGTTTCAGCCCGGTACCAAATGGCGGGTGCGGGCCAAATTCAAATACACCGATAAGACCAACCGATTGGCCGAGGGCGGCACGCAACAGGCCATTCTGCGCGATGCGGGCATTGAGGGAAAATACAACGTGCTGCAACGCGGCAGCATCAACACCACGTTCAATTTCATCAGCATCACGTATGATGGGAACAGCGGAAACACCGTGGCCTTTGAGATGCTGGAAGGACTGAAAGTGGGGCTCAACTACACGTGGAGCGCCTTCTTTCAGATGCGGGTGGGCAAGAACATGCAGGTGAACCTACAGTACAGCGGCCGCAAGGGCCAGACCAGCGGTGCCGTGCATACGGGCACCATGCAGGTGAGGGCGTTCTTTTAAGAGGTATCAGGTTACAGGTGTCAGCTATGTAGGCATGAAGCGACCCAAGACCTGCGGATCTTGGGAACAGACGCGCGGCAGCGATCGCAGAATCAACGATCCCACTCAAATCTTCCGAAGAACGTCTTGTGTGTTAGCGTTGTCAACTTTTTGAAAGTTGACAACGCTTTTCGGTCGTGATCACTCCGTTAGCGCGCGTTTGCAACGCGTGCCGCCTGATCTGTCTGCAATAAACTGAAAACCTGGTGGCTATTTACTGGTATGACCTATGAACGCGTCACAGACGCGCACGGGCAACCGCAAAAGCGCGCCAGCGAGTAGGCTTAATCTTTCTTGTCCATGAAGTAGACGGCTACGCCTACAACCAATCCCGTCACCAATGATCTCCATAACGGTGACAACAGTTCACTTGGTACCATCCCATGGTGATAGATGGTTTCTGCCGACATCATCACCAGTGCTACAAGAAATGTGATTAATCCAGTTTTAGTATGTCGCTTCATTATTCAGGTGTTTAATGTTTGCCAACGGTGCGCCTAAAAGTATTGCGTTTTGAAACTACTGAGTTTTCGAGATACGGTAACGTGGAAGAACGAAACTGAGACCGACTGACGTACCGTCACAAGCAATAGTTTTAGGCATTGTTGGAAAACGTTATTTTTTGATTCAGTTTCCAATGGTTGGTTATCCGAAAGGTCGAAATCATGCGATCTGAAATTAAACCTTGTTTCTACGGACTAATTATCAACCGCTCTATTGTCTCTACGGAAGTCATTGGGTTTCGCATCTTCAATAGATATACTCCGTCTGATAATCCGCTAACATCAATCTTATTGACATCGGCAAATGATTCTACAAGTTTGCCAAGGCATGTATAAATGTCTACTTGAAAACCTGCTGTACCTTTGTGCTTTAAATACAAGATGTCGGATACTGGGTTGGGATAAAACTCAATGGGCAATTGGTCAAAGGCCGTTACCTCCGTTTGCCCAACTGGAATTGAAGACTGTATTCGGGCAATTCCATTTCTCGAAACCCCATTGTAGGAAGTGAAATTGCCCCCAATAAGGATTTTTCCGTCACTTTGAATTGCTACCGCGTCAGTACCAGAGCTAGGGCCTGTTGCACCAGTACCTGGATTGAACGTTGGGTCAGCAGTTCCACTCTCCAGTATTCGGGCAACTTTAACTCTTGTATTGCCATCGTAATCGGTAAATGTACCCACGATTATTATTCTTTCAGAGTCATCCAAAGCAATTTGGTCGACACCATTATCCGGACCAGACCCTGATAAGAACGTGGCATCAAGACTTCCATCAGAATTTACTCTAGCTAAGTTTTCTACCTGAATTCCATTGTAAGAATAGAACAAACCTCCAAGTAAGATCTTACCGTCATTTTGTATCGCACAGGTAAGAATAGCTATGTCAGCACCAGAGCCTGGATCAAATGTTGCATCAAGAGTTCCGTTGGAATTAAGTCGAGCTACGTTGTTCCGATCGATGAAATCATATGTTGTGAACTCACCTACTATCACAACCTTTCCATCGCTTTGTAGACAGATGCTAACCACATCTTGATCAGCCCCGCCCACACTGCTTCCAAAACTTAAATCTAAACTGCCGTCACTGTTGATTCTGGCAACGCTGTTTCTTGAAGTCCCATTGTAACTCCAGAAGCTTCCTCCAATAATCATCTTCCCGTCTGGTTGTATAGCTATCGCTTTGATAGAAAATGCTCCAGAACCAGGGTCGAAAGTTTGATCAAGACTACCATCCACATTCAGTCTAGCAATACCTTGCCTACCAACACCATTGTAATTCGAAAAACCACCACCAATTAAAATTTTGCCATCAGACTGAAGTACACACTCTCTGATTCGTCCGTCTGCGCCAGTCCCTGAATTAAAAGTTCCATCAATGCTACCATCAGAGTTTAGACGGACTATGCGATTTACAGCGGCTCCATTAAACTGCGTGAACTCTCCAGCTACCAGTATTTTACCATCTGGTTGAACGGTTATTTCGTGGACATAGTCGTTAGCTCCAGAACCAGGGTCAAAGGATAGGTCATTGGCTCCGTCTTGTGCCATACAAGTTCCGCAAGACCATAGCATTACCGACATCAATATTTTTTTCATTTTCGATTTTTAATGTTTGCCAACGTTTTCCGCTAAAGATAATGCGTTAGAAACTGCCGTCCTTTCGACATGCACGGACAGCGCAGAACGAAACTGAGACCGAATGACGCACAGTCGCAAACATTAGGTTTGGTGGTTATTGGTGGCATTTTTATTTCAACATCCACAGTATATGAGAATTACCGTTTTATTTTCTCTCTGTTGAATATTATAGTCGCATCCAGGACCTACAGGTTCGTATGTAAAGTCAGATACCCAAGTGTTCCATTTATCGTAGAACAACAGGTCAACAAATTTTTTCGCAGTATTATTGTCCATCTTGGGAAATGTTATTTGTTCGCTTATTCCTCCTCCTTCTGAACATTCCCAAACTTCATAGACTATTTCTCTCTCAAATGATTGACGAAATGAACAAATGGTGTTCGAATCTCCCCATGCGTAGTAGATAACTGAGTCTTTTTCTGATGCGACCTTGTAATACTTTTTCAGATACCTGTAGCCTAATGATCCAGCAAAACTTTGATGTTTTTGTGTGCTTTTTAAGCTCAATGTATCTGGGGTTGCTGGAATAAATCCTTGTCCATATAGTTTTTGGGCAAGTAGCAGTACTGTAAATATTGCGGTAATGTTTCTCATTTTAAATTGCTACCAACGGTTCGCCTAAAAGTATTGCGTTTTGAAACTACTGAGTTTTCGAGATACGGTAACGTAGCAGAACGAAACTGAGACTGACTGACGTACCTTCCCACGCAATACTTTTAGGCATTGTAACTGATGCGCAACCCCCTTACGCGTCAGAATACGATCACAAATGAGTCCGCCTAAGGCGGATTTTTTGTTGGCAACACCTTTTCGGTTTCTCAGAAAATGGGGGCCGGACAGGGGCTTAAAATGGCCCATATATGGTC
>WGMW01000019.1 GCA_016124845.1 Flavobacteriales bacterium | reverse complement strand
CTGGAAGCTGGTGAACAGCTTCTCCGAATACTTCTTCTTGCCTTGCATCTACCGAAGGTCGGACCGACCGCGCAAAAAGTCAAGATCATGGAAAACTGAGTTTTCAACAGGTATATTTGGGTTGTGCAACGGGCACACCCACTAAAGCTAATGCGTGCGACAGTACGTCAGTCAGTCTCAGTTTCGTTGTGCACCTTCCGTGCATGGCGAAAGGACGGCAGTTTCTAACGCATTATCTTTAGCGGAAACCGTTGGGGTTAATTGAAAATGGGACGAATCACGGCCATACAACTCATTATTATAATATTGATTTCTGCTTGTAATCAAACATCTCAGCAGGACAAATACGAAACTTCAGATAATTCTACTACCGTTGATGTCACCGATGCTCTTTCTACGTTGGCAACTCAGGACAATAGTGAGACCAAGACAGTATCAGAAATTGCTCTGTTGATTGACAGCGTTTATGACATTAATAGATCAGACCTCATTGACACGATTACGGACTGGAGTATTCCTAATGGCCTGAAACATGAGTTGGGGCCAAGGGGGCTCGACCTAACGGATCTTCAAGAATTTTATCGTTACAGTTCATTCAGTTTTCTTTTGTTCCGGAACAAAGGAGCTGCACAAAGACAGTTTGACAGAATTGTAGAATCAATGAAGACCCGACCAGACCATCATAATGGTACTGAACATTTATACTGGGCTTTATTTTCAAAAGGGGGGTCAGCATATATACTTTACGACAGTATGATTATCTATCATCAAAGACGCTGTAATTACAATGAAAATATTGAAGTACCCAGAGAAGAAAGGTTTATTGACTACTTATTTGACAGCAAACGACCAGCTGAAGGTTATTTCGTAAGAGCAAGATGTGGCTGGAGTGCAAACGAAATAAAATGAAACAACTAACTCCGCTCGCGCGAGTGTTCCGCAGGATCACTCGTGTGGAACAAATTACGATCAGTCTGTGACTGATCTTCCGCTGGTGCCACAGACAACATCCAGCGCGTTATCTTTAGCTGAACCCAACAGCAAATTTTGAAATGACGAGTCTAATCCGATTTAGCGTTGCTTTAATATTGTCGTTGTTCTGTTGTTCGTATAATGCAAGAGGACAAAACGTTTATTCAGATGTTTATGAGCCAGGTCGAAAGGGCGAGACACCGAATTCGCTTACAAGTGAAGTAGGAAGCGTCAGATTGGGTCACGTAGAGGAGGACACTGTGAATGGCTATACATTCCAGTTCAAATTCCCTAATGACGAAAAGAGAATGGTCTTCGTTTCTCTTGACACCTTAGGAAGGCTTGCAAGGCTGATGATTGTAGAAAATGATTCTGATAGGTACGAGTTGAAGCTATCAGAGCATGACAGCATCATGGACTTTGACGCTGTTTTTGGGGAATGAAAGTCGCCCGCTCCCGCAAGTCTTCCGCAGGATGACTTGTGGGTTTCGCAACACGATCAGTTTTTTGCCTTTGGCAGAGAGAACGCTTTGCTTAGTTGCAACGCGTGCCGCAACTAACCCTTTGCCTTGGCCTGATTCCAAAGCCCTTTCCTTGTTCGTTCTGCTAAAACCGCATCCAAGGCTTCTGTGTTTTACGTTCCGTTTTTTTGCTTCCTTTGGTTTCCCCTAAGTTAAGATTACATCAAGGATGACCTCTAAACCCCTACTTGGCCTGATGGCCTGTCTGCTGTTTGCAGCATCGGCTTGGGCCCAACCGAACACCTTCCAGATAAGTTACGACATCGGTCTGCTGGACCTGATGGGAAGCGTGAAGCAGTTGCCGAACGACCACTACATCGTCAGCGGTAGCGGAACCTCTGGGCTTTTTCCGGCCGGTGCGCTCATGGAAGTGGATGATGCGGGTTCGGTGGTCTGGGCCAAGTCGTATTCGTACGGTTTTTTTAGTGTGTCTCAGTTCAATGATGCACGAAGAACGTCCGATGGCGGTTTCATTGCGGCCGGTTCCGGTCCCAACAGCGGCAATCAGGGACTGCTGATGAAGACCACTTCCACCGGAACGGTGACATGGGCAAAAGGCTATGGCGGCAGCGCATCCGAGTATTTCAACATTTCCCGGCAGACGAGCGATGGCGGTTACATTGCCTGCGGAAACACGCACAGCTTCGGTGGCAAGGACAGCACCAACGTGTATGTGGTGAAGACCAACTCTTCGGGAACCATGACGTGGGACCGTGCTGTTGTGCTGGATCCGGCACACGACCTCAATCACTCGGCCAACGACATTGTGGAAGTTGCGGGAGATGGGTTTTACTGCACAGGACGTATCAGCGAGATAAACGGTTCGGACACCACGGCCGACATCCTTCTGTTCAAACTGAACACATCTGGCGTGGTACAATGGGTTAAGAGCTACGGTGCCATTGGCGATTTTGAGGAGGGTTATTCCATCGAACTGCTTCCGACCAACGAGCTGCTCATCACAGGAACCACCGATGCTTCGGCCACAGGGTTGGATGCGGGTGACTTCTTTATGATGAAGACCGACCTTTCGGGAAACATCGTTTGGAGCCGTGCTTACAACATCGGTTTTCAAGACATCAGCAACAACGGTTATCTGATGTCGGATGGCAACTTCGTCTCGGTAGGATGGACCATTCAGAACGTGTTCCCGCTGGCCATTTCGGCATACGTGGTAAAGGCAAATGCATCAACGGGTGCGGTGATGTTCGCAGAGCGCTACACCGTGGGTATCGGTAATATTCTTGGGGAAGGACAGGAAACAAGCGATGGTGGTTTCGTCATCGCTGGTATGACCGGAAACACTTCGTGGGATTGGCACCTCATCAAAACAGATGGAACCGCGTTGAGCGGTTGCAATGAGTCGAGTTACGGAGCGGTGCTGCGGTCGTTCAGTCCGGCTGTGGCCACGCCTTCTCCCGCATATTACAACGGAGGAACCACTTCGAATTACAGCGCCTCGGTCAGCACGCTTACACCGACTCTGGTCATCGACTGTATCGATGTTCCATGTACACCGCCCACTGCGCCAACGGCCACGGCTTCGCCAACTTCGATCTGTCAAGGGCAGTCGAGCACCATCACAGGAAGTGGGTCTGGTTCGAACATCACTTATCATGTGTATGATGCGGCCACCAATGGCAACGATCTGGGAACAACTCCACTTTCGGTCTCACCTTCAACCACCACCACGTATTATGTGGAAGCGGTGGATGACCTGCTCTGCGCGAGTACGCGAACGGCCGTCACGGTCACGGTCATTCCAATATCCGACCCATCTTGGACCTCGCCCGGCACCATCTGTCAATCGGGCGGTAACATCAACCTGAGTACGTTGATCACTGGAACAACAGGAGGAACGTGGAGCGGAACGGGCGTTTCGGGAAGCACCTTCAATCCGACAACTTCGGGCGCGGGAACGTTCACGATCACGTATTCGGTCGGAGCATCGCCCTGTACGCAAACGGAACAGCACGACATTACGGTGGTTGAGCAACCCGATCCGTCTTGGACTTCGCCCGGATCCATCTGTATGGCGGCCGGTAATATCGATCTGACCACACTTATTACTGGAAACAGCGGTGGAACATGGAGCGGCACGGGCGTTTCGGGAAGCACGTTCAACCCGACAACATCGGGTGTTGGAACATTTACGGTCACATATACAGTTGGTACAAACCCATGTCAGGAAACGGAGAACCACGACATAACGGTTCTGGCCGATGTGGATCCGGCATGGACGACCACAACCGTTTGTGCCGATGGCGCGGTGGTCGACCTGACCACGCTGGTAACCGGAACCGCTGGCGGAACGTGGAGTGGAACGGGCGTTTCGGGAACGAATTTCAACCCTGCAACGGCCGGAGCGGGCAGCCATCCGATCACCTACACGGTAGGAACTTCGCCTTGCGAGGAAACGCTGACGCAGGACATTCTGGTGGAACCTGTTTCAGATGCGAGTTGGAACGCACCAGCGGTGGTCTGTGAGGCGGCTGGAACCATCAACCTGAACACGTTGATCACAGGAACAACGGGCGGAACATGGAGCGGAACGGGTGTTTCCGGAAGCACCTTCGACCCAAGCGTGGCCGGAAACGGAACACACGACATTACTTACACGGTCGGGAACAGTCCGTGCGAAGCGACCTCTACGCAAAGCATCCAGGTGGAACCGGATGTGGATCCGAGTTGGACAACTCCGGGAAGCATCTGCGAAGCGAACGGAGTCATCGACCTCAACACATTGATCACGGGCGATGCGGGCGGAACATGGTCGGGCAGCGGAGTTTCCGGCAACATCTTCGACCCAACGGGTCTGTCGGGTGCCATCACGGTTACTTATTCTGTCGGAACAAGTCCATGTGCTGAGGTTTCGGCCCAAAGCATCACGGTAACGCCAACGGTCACGGCTGATTGGACAACGCCTGGTGTGGTCTGCGAAAGTGGCGGCACCATCAACCTCAATGCGCTTGTTACGGGTTCATCGGGCGGAACGTGGAGCGGCACGGGCGTTTCAGGAAGTACATTCGACCCGACCGGTCTGAGCGGAACGTATTCGGTGACCTACGCGGTCGGAACTTCGCCTTGCGATGATTCACAGACCTACGACATCACCGTACTTCCGCAGGTAGATGCATCTTGGACCGCTCCGAGCATCGTGTGCGAGATGGACGGAATTGTCGATCTCACCGCGCTGGTGACAGGAACCACAGGTGGCGCGTGGAGCGGAACGAGCGTGAACAGCAACGCAGGCACGTTCGACCCAGCGGGTCTTGACGGACAGACGATTCCGATCACGTACACCGTTGGGCAGAACCAGTGCCAGCAGACGAGCACGCAATCGGTGCAGGTTCAGAATGTTTCGGCCGCTTGGGCTGGACCAGACACCATCTGCGAAAGCGATGGCATCATTGCGCTGAACGCCTTGGTGACTGGCGATGCAGGTGGAACGTGGAGCGGAACAGGCGTGTCGGGCAGCAGCTTCGACCCAACTGGCGTTTCGGGTTCGGTGACGTTGACCTATTCCGTGGGAAGCAACCCATGTGTGGCTGATGAGAGCCACGACATTTACGTGCGTCCTGCGCCTCTGCAGCCGACACTTTCTGCTTCGGATGCGGAGATATGCGTGGGCGAGGAGACCATGCTCACAGCCACGGGTTCGGGCGGAAACGTGACCTACAACGTTTATGATGCGGCTTCGGGCGGAACGCTGCTTGGGCAGACACCGCTCACGGTTTCGCCAACGGCAACAACCACTTATTACATCATTGCGGAAAGTGCGGATGGCTGCACCAATCTCAGCGGTCGCCAGCCGATCACGGTCACGGTGAATGAACTTCCGAACATCGATGCTGGCGAGGATCAAGTGGTCTGCTTGAATGACGAAACCACCATTACGGCTCTGGGCGGAACGGATTACGCGTGGAACACGACCGAAACTACGGACAGTATCACAGTTGCCCCACAGGCGGGAACGTGGTATTCGGTTGTAGGAACGGACGCAAACGGTTGTTCGAACACAGATAGCGTTTTCGTGGATGTGAACATTCCTGCCATCCCGATTGCGGTGCTGGACACGGGAACCACCGAAAATGTGGAACCGATCACCATCGCGGTTCTGGAGAATGATACTGCGGGTTCGGTCATCGTTTCGGTGCTCACGGATGGAATGAACGGAACCGCTGAAGTGGACATGAACGAGGTGATCTACACTCCGACCGAAGGCTACATCGGGCCGGACAGCGTTCAGTACCTCATCTGCGATGATTTCTGCCAAAGCGTGTGCGATTCCGCGTGGATCTACATCACCGTGATCGATGAGATCAAGCTGTTCATCCCAAGCGGGTTCTCGCCCAACGGAGACGGCTTCAACGACACGTACGAGATCGTGGGGCTGCAGAAATTCCCTGACCACAAACTCATGATCTTCAACCGCTGGGGCGACCTCGTGTATGAAGCGGCTCCGTACCTGAACGATTGGCACGGCCAGACCCCGAACGCCAAACTGCGACTGGCGGGTAGCGAAGTGGTCAATGGAACCTATTTCTACATCTTCTATCCGTACGGAACGGAGGAGGACATCAGGCGTGGAACCATCGAACTGAGAAGAAACCAATAAGAGGAGATCACAATGAAAAGAACCGTTACATACAGCTCTGTGAGAATCCTTTTCGGCATGCTGATCATTGGCATTCTCATCTCAACATCAACAGAAACGAAGGCGCAGCAACAGCTGCATCTGTCGCAATATTCGCTCTACCAACCGTTCCTCAATCCTGCTTCCATTGCCATGAGCAAGGAGATGAACGGGGCGTTGGTCTATCGCCAGCAATGGGTCGGGTACAAAGGCGCACCGAGCGTGGCGGGTGCCAGTTTCAATGTGCCATTCAAGAAGCGCAAGAACTTCCTCGGTCTCACGGTTTTCAACGATAAGATCGGGGTGAACAACCGCACCGACATCTCGCTCAGCTACGCATATCGGCTCGCGCTATCGCAGAAGAGTTCGTTGGCGTTCGGACTTTCGGCCACCGTGGCCATGCTCAAGAGCAATTTGAGCGATGTGGAAACCACGGATGCGGGCGACCCTGTTTTCTCATCCAACACCAAGACCTTTGCCGCGCCCGATTTCAAGTTCGGAATCAATTTCTTCATGGAGCGGTTCTACATCGGATTTGCGCTGCCGCGGATACTTGACAACCAGATCATCTACTACAATTTGGGCGGGTATCAGGGCAACATCGGTTTCGATTACAAGACGCTGCATTATCACCTGCATTCGGGTTACAAGTTCAAACTCAGCGACAAGTGGAATCTGCCTGTCAACTTCCTGATGAAGTTTGTTTATGGCGCGCCTGTTCAGTTCGATGTGAACATGATGGTCGATTACAACAACATTTTCGCCATTGGCGCTTCGTACCGTTCGCAGAAGATCATGGTGGCGATGGCCAACGTGCGCATCACCAAGTATTTCCGATTGGGCTACGCCTACGATTACAACTTCACGCAGTTGAGCCAAGTGAGTTCGGGCAGCCACGAGATCATGCTGCTGTTCAATCTGGTGAAGAACACGCAGCCAGTGAAGATCGATGCACCACGTTTTTAATTGAGAATGAACGCACAGATGATATTCAGAATGAGAACATTCGGTACACTTTTGTTGCTGCTTTCGAGCGTTGGTGTATTCGCGCAGCAAAGCGAAAGTCCCGTTGAAGTGGCGGACAATTATTACAACCTCGGCAAGTACCGTGAGGCGCTGAACGCGTATTCGGCAATTGACAAAAAGACCGTGCATGAGCACGAGCGTATTGCCAATTGCCACTACTATTTGAATGAATACCTGAATGCCGAGGCGGAGCTTTCCAAGCTGATGGATGTGAAGGAAATTCAACCTTCCACTATGCTGCATTATGGCGAGGTGCTGATCAATCAGAAGAAGTACATGGAGGCTTCGGTTGTGCTGGAAAAGTATGCGGCCAAGGCTGGAGACAAGAGTGTGGAAAGTCTGCTCGAAACCTGCGAGTGGGCACCCACGCATCAGGAAGACAGACCGCAGTTCCAACTGTTTGCGACCAACATCGCCACAGGCGGACGGAGCATGGGCTTGGCAGTGACCAATGAAGGCGGTTTTTATTCCGTTCCACAGAAGAAGGAAACAGAGGATGAAACGGTGTATTACGACCTGGTTTTTGCCACACGGTCGGACAGCCTCACGTTTGGCGCACCACAGGAATTGAACAAGGAAATGAACTCGAAATACTACGAGGGAAGTCCGTGTGTGAGCCCTGACGGCAAGTTCCTTTTCTTCAGTAGAAATGCTTCGAAAAAGGATGAGGTGAACGTGAAGAAGAAGGCCAAGCACAACATCAGCGATGAAGGGGTGAACGTGCTGAAGATCATGCAGGCCGAGAAGATCAACGGAGAGTGGACGAACATCACGGAGCTTCCCATGAACAACATTCAGTTTAGCTGCACGCATCCGAGCCTGACGGCTGATGGAAAGACCATGTATTTCGTCTCCAACATGCCTGGTGGACAGGGCGGTTATGACGTTTACAGCATCACGCGCAATGGTGCGGGCGTGTGGAGTAAACCGCTCAATCTGGGCCCGAAGGTGAATACGAAAGGCAACGAGATGTTCCCGAATTTCATTGATGGCACGCTTTATTTCGCCACCAATGGCGGAGTTGGTTTCGGTGGCTACGACATCTTCCGTTCGGAGAAGAAGGAAGACGGTTTCACGCAGCGCGAGAATGCAGGTCGTGGCCTGAATTCATCCAAAGATGACTTTGCCGTTGTATTCAACGCGGATGGCGCTACAGGCTACATTTCCTCTAACCGCGAGGGCGAAAACGGTGGCGATCAGATCTTCTACTTCAACGAGATTCTATATCCGTTCTCCATCAATGCGTTGGTGATGGATAAGGTCAGCACCAAACCGATCGAAGGGGCGAAAGTGGCCGTGGCCTTTTCAAATGGAAACCAGTGGACGGAGAAATTGAGTGATGAGAAAGGTGCGCTGAGCTTTGAACTATATCCGAAAACGAATTACGTGATCACTTTTTCGAAGGAAGGCTACGAACCGAAAGTGATCGATGTGCCTGCGGGAACCCCGAAAGACAGCATCATCGCCAAGCTCGGAAACATCGAACTGGGAATTGAGGTGAAGAAGGATGTGGTCATCAACCTCGACAATATCTATTTCGGTCTGGCGCAGGCGCAACCGTTGCCAGAAAGTCTGCCGATCCTCGACCGTTTGGTGAAGTTCATGAACGAGCATCCCGAAGCGCGCATTGAGCTCAGTGCTCACACCGATTGCCGTGGCGGTAACGAATATAATCGTGACCTCAGCGACAAGCGTGCGAAAGCCTGTTCAGACTATCTGCGCGATGCGGGTGTTGATGTGAAGCGCGTGGTTCCCATCGGGTATGGCGAAAGCCGTCTGCTGAACAAATGTTCGGATGGCGTGTACTGCGATGAAAGCCTCCACCAGAAGAACAGAAGGGTGGAGATCAAGATACTGTGACGAGCGTTAGGAGCTTCGCTAAGCTCTTTTCATATCCGCCAAAATCTTCCACCCTTTTAAATGGATCTTTCGTACCATGTAAAAACTGGTGAAGGTGAAGATCGGTGCCGCCACCACATCAATTGTGTAATGCACATGCTGAATCAGGATCATAATGGCGATGATGATGGCGGCAACACCAAGCAGGAACTTCTGCCATGTTTTCTCCACCATCAGTACTGCTAAAAATGCCGTTGAAACATGGCCAGAAAAGAACAGGTCCTTCGAGATCATCTGACCTTGGTAGATGAAGTAATCGATCAGCGGGTCACGCAGTACCTTCATTTCAGTTGAAGGTTCAAGCGGCACCAGATAAAGCGTAAGGATGCGCAGGAGCATGATTACGCAATAGATCTGAATGGCTTCCAAAAGCAATCGCGGCTTCTTTGCCAATTGCGAAGCAGCAAAAATGATCACTCCATACAGTAGAAAGAAAATGTAGTTGGAAAGGTTCCGCGCGGGAATCCGTTCAAGGATCGGGTCGTTCAGGTAAATGCCAGGCCGCGATTGGATGTACTCAAAATAGTTGGTCAGAAACATGAGAAGCCCCGTTATCAGAACGGCCGTAAAGACCAGTTCTGCCAAGAACTCTCTGTTTCTTAAGACCTCATTCCAACCTTCTTTAAGTACTACCTCCTTTGCCATTCTGTGGGTGCAATTTCAGCGTTCCAATGTTAAACTATGTAAACGGTTATGGTTCTATCTGCGTCTTTTCTACTTTCGGTAAGGCAATCTACAGATTGTTCAGTTCTTAGATTGTTCCAAACCAGATAATAAATCCTAAAAAACGGAAGAGATGGAAGCAAATATCAAGGTGTTCAATTCGCACGAGGAAGCACTGGAAGCGGCAGGAAAGCTTATCGATAATGGTTTCGATGCCAAGGCCGTTTCCGTTATCGGAAAGGCCGAATTGGTTGATGACCATATTCACATGCGCTCGACTGAGCCGATCAAGGACGCCCCCGCGTTTCTGGGAGCTGGAGCTGGGGCAATAGTCGGCCTACTTACAGGCATGGGCGTGTTTGCCATTCCTGGATTCGGTATTCTTTATGGCGCAGGAGCGGTCATCGGCACCATTGCAGGTTTCGACATCGGTCTTCTTGGTGGCGGAATCGCCACGGTGCTCACTTCATTGGGCATCAAGAAAGACCATGTGGTGCAATACCACGAGCATTTGGAGGAAGGTAAATTCCTTCTGATGCTGCATGGCGATGCTGCGCAGATCGAAAAGGCAGAACAACTTCTGAAATGATCCAATAACGGGTTATTCAGACTTTACGATTCTTTGCTGAACGACCTTCTCGCCAAGATGGATGGCGATGAGGTACGTGCCATTGGCCCAATTTGCGGTTGGGATAACGGCCGATGGCTGATTCGGTGCGTGGCTGAAAACAATTCGGCCGCTGATGTCCATCACGGTTATCTGTTCCATGTTCTGAGTGCCTCGGATGTTGAGTTCGCTCGAAAACGGAACAGGATAGATGTTCAGGCCGAGTTCGTTCTCGGTAATTCCAACCGTGATCCAGTTGTAAGGGTCCGAAAGGGAAGAGCAGCCGTTCGCATCAAATACTTCCACCATATAATCGCCCGTTTGAGTAGGTCCATAGGTCGCATCTGTTGCGTTCGCAATCGGGTTTCCGTTCAGGTACCACTGATAGCCCGCTCCTGAAGAAGATTCGAGCAGCGAACCGTTTACGCTGATGCTCGGTTGCGATGGAAGTGGATTCACGGTCACATTCACCTGTTGGGAAGAAGAACAGCCGTTTGCATCCGTTACTTCCACTTGGTAAGTAGAGGTCTGGTTCGGTGTCACGGTGATCTCTTCCGTAATGGCACCCGTGTTCCAAGCGTAGCTGTCACCACCAGTAGCCGTAAGCGTGGTGGAAGATCCCTCACAGATGGTCGTGTTCCCCGAAATGGCCGAATTCGGGAGTTCGTTGACGGTGGCCACAACTTCCGTTCGGCCCGTGGTGCAACCGTCTTGCTGTATCACCCAATCGTAGAAGAAATAATAGTAGTCGGCTCCAGCCGTGCTGGAAGTGATGGAAAGCACGCCAGGCACATCATACGGATAACTCGGCCCCGAATTGTTTCGGTAAAGATTCGGCCCTGCCGAGGTGCCTAACTGAAGGTCGGTTCCAACAGGCAGCGTAAAGTTCAGCGGTACCACACTTTCTCCATCAGGAATATTGACCGTGGTACTTTGGATGACGGTTCCTCCATTGTCGCGCAACTCTATTGTTCGGTTCCCTGCTCCTTGCGCATACACACGAACAGAAACCAACGTAACCTGCTCGAAACAATCGAACAGCAAAGACTGAACGTTATTGAAGTTGCCGCCCGTTCCGAAGTTGTTGTTGGTAGGACCACCGCTCAAAGGTGCGGGAATGATCTCACTTTCCACATAATAGGAGGTCGTTTGGTTGAGACTTGCCGTAGTGAAACTCGTCCCTGTGTTCACCTGATTTCCACCCGTTGGGGCATCAAACCAGTTCAGCGTTCCACTTCCAGTTGCGCCAAGATCTACCGAGCCTGAACCGCAGCGGCTGGCGTCCTGTCCAATTGGAGCGGCCGTAACCTCTGCCACAACAGCCGTTCTATCGCTGATGCAGCCAGGAGTTTCAATGGTCCAATCGTAGAAGGAGTAGTAGTAATCCGTTCCCGCACTGCTGTTGGTGATAGAAGCGACATTCGCAACCGTGTATGGATAACTCGGCCCAGAACTATTTCGGTAGAGATCGGCATTGGCCAACGCTCCCAGTTGGTAGCCTGTGCCTGGCTGAACGTTGAAGTTCAGGGTCACAGTCTGGGTTCCATCAGGAATGTTTACCGTGGCCGATTGAAGTACGGTTCCGTTGCTGTTTCTGAGTTCGATGGTTCGGTTGCCAGCCCCATTTGCGTACACTTTCACGGTTTTCAGGGTGAACGCTTCGTAAGCATCAAAGATCAGACTCTGCGTTCCGTTGAAACTGCCTCCTCCACCGAACGAATTATCGGTTGGGCCGATGTTGTAGGTCGTGGGAGTGACCTCATTTTCCACGTAGTACGTGGTGGTAGAGTTCAGGCTTGGTGTATTGAACGTGCTTCCAGTACCAACCTGTGTGCCACCAGTTGGTTGGTCGTACCATTTCAATGTCCCCGAACCAGAAGCTGAAAGAGCCAGCGAACCCGCATCGCAGCGCGAATCGCCTGATGCATCTGGGCCATCGGGACGATCTACCACAATAAGATTATTGTACGAAACGGCATCGCTTCCGAAACCGTTTGTGGCTGTAAGCGAAACGGTGTAGGTTCCTTCATTCTGGTAGGTGTGCGATGGATTCTGGTCGGTGGAAGTATTTCCGTCACCAAAATCCCACATCCACGAAGTTGCTCCATTTATGGACTGGTCGGTGAAACTCACTTCGCCATTGCACGTCACCTGAATGGAAGAAGCAAAATTGGCAGTCGGTGGCGAGTTCGGTTGCGTACACTCCCACGTAAGTGCAAAACCAGATTCGTTCACGTACGTGTCAGAAAATTGTCGGAGAGTGATGTCTCCTCCTGTGGATGAGATGGTTCCGCCATTTGGCAGCGTATTGCCGTCATATTGCCCGATCAGCGGACTGTTCGTGGTCGGGCCATCATACACATACAGATAATCATAGCCTGATTCGAAGGAGAAGGAACTGAAATTGAGCGTTACCGAAGTGGCTCCAACGGGCGAAATGGTCGTGATCACACTATTGTTGTCCTGATAGTTCTCATTCGGGCCGCCATCATCATACAGCGTTCCTGTACACCACGTAAGCGTTTGGCTTCCGTCATCAGGCATCAACGCCACGCACGGATTGTTCGGGTCGATGCTGATGTAGTTCGTCAGGGTAAGGTCATCCGTTCCGCAGTTGCCACCATCCACCGAAAGGGAAACTGTATAAACGCCATTGCTGGAATATGTGTGCGATGGATTGACATCGTTGCTGGTATTTCCATCACCGAAATCCCAGGTGTAAACAGCACCATTGGCACTGAAATTTGTGAAGTTGACGGTGATAGGCGCTTGGCAGTTGGAGGTGACCGAAGCGGCAAAATCGCTCACAACCGTGGCATCGAACGCATTGCCGACACCGACCGCATACCATGCATTCGTGGTGGCGATGACCTGTGGCGAGCAACCTCCGAAAAGATCAACGGCTGCTTGAATGGAATAAAAACGCGCATCGGCATATTCTGAGCTTGGACCGAGGTAAACGGTCAAACTGCGATAGGCAATGGCCTGTGCATCCGCCAACCCAATGCCGGTAACGCTGTACGAATTGCCGATATCGTTGGTGCCGCTTTCGCCTTCCACCAAAATGTAATACCACTTGTTCTGAACGCCACTGTTGGTATGCACCCCGCCATTATCGGCCGTGCCTGTGGCCCAATTGGTTCCGTTGTAAGTGTCTGGGTCGCCATAAGCTGGCGGATTGCTCATGGAACGGAAGGTACCCAGGTCCTCACCGATCAACCAGTCTCCCGATGACGGATTCTGTATCCATTCCACGGAAGTTCCGAAAACATCCGAAAAGGACTCGTTCAAAGCGCCAGACTCATCCTGATAGATAAGTCCTGCCGTATTCTCGGTTACGCCATGCGTCATTTCGTGGCCGCAGACATCGAGCGCGGTCAGTGGTTGGCCGTTCCCATCACCGTAGTTCATGCGCTGCCCATCCCAAAATGCATTGTCGTAAGCCTGATCGTAATGCACGTAGCTGTTGATCTGCATGTTGGCATTGTCAATGCTGTTGCGGCCATGCTCGTTCAGGTAATAATCGTAGGTCATTTCGGCACCCCAATGTGCATCGGTGGCATACTGGTCCAAATTGCCGTTCACGTTGTTCCAGTTGTTGTCCGAATCTGTGAAATCCACCGCATTCCCATAGCTGGTGCCAGAGTTCATATTGAAGGTGCGGATGCCGCCACCACGCCCACTTTCGCGCAGACGGTAACCGCCATTGTAGCTGTCGGTGATGATGGTCTGCGTTCCCACATAACCCGTGTGGGCAGTACCTGTTGCATCGGCCACATGGATGCGGCTGTTCTCAAACAGCACTTCACCTGTTTGGGCATCCACGAAAACCTCTGCGCGGTAAAGCGGTTTCTGTGCGTAGATGTCGAATTTGTAGGCAAGTCTGAAATCGGCAGGTTTCGAGAAATCGAATTCAGGGTTGATGTAAACCAATTCTCCTTGCGGGAAATAGGTTGCGGACGAATTTCCTGTTTCCCACTTCAGATGCGTTTCCTCGGCAGGAAGCTCCCATTTGTAGGTTTCTGCACCAATGTGTTGCTTGGCCGCTTCGAGCGCGGCAGCTTCTGAAATGCTATTTGTTGATGTTGAGATCTGCTTCGGATATCGACCGTTGAACGAAGTAATGATGTCATTTTCGCCATGGGCGTAGATGAACGCTCCGAAAACAGGAATTCCGTTCTGCACAACCTGATAGCGCACGTGCTGCATTCCCAGTTTATCCACTTCGGTTCTCACTTCGCGAAGCTCCAAACCAGTCAATTCCAAGGCTTTCTTGGCCCATGCTGGAAAATTCGACATTGGGAATCTTGCCTTCTCGTGGAAACGGACAAACTCCACATTTCCAGAGCGCTGGTCAATGTGAACCGATTCACTTCCTGTGATCACTTTCTGTGCCTGCGCACCTTGAAAGTTCTGAGAAAAGGTTGGGTATGCGTAAGCGGCCAAAGTGACTATGACCAAAAAGAAGTTTCTCATAAGCAATTCATGAACAATGCCGTAAGAATACGGGATAATTGCTTTCGGGTTGGCAAACCGCGTTGCAGACTCGGAAAATGACCGTTATGTTTTTCGGTTTCACATCTGCCAATACGGAAAAGATGAGTGAGTAGGGTTTAAGTAGGGGTTTGATAGTGTATGGGGCACTTAAATTTACGGCAACAAACTAAAACCATTAAATCATGAGAACAACCCTTACTTCAATTCTGTGTTTACTGACCTTGCCAATGTTGGCGCAGGTGACCATCGGTCAGAGCAATTTTCCGCGACCAGCCGGTTATACGGACATCGGTTTCAAGGCGTCCGTGTCGGGGGTTGCAATGCCTACTGAAGGAACAGGCCAGACCTGGGACTATTCTGCATTGACAACCATTGCAACCTTTGAGACCGATTGGATGGATGCCTCTGGCGACCCGGATTATCCTACCGCCTTGAACTATAGGGAGCAATTGCTGACATTTCAGGTGTTCGATTATGAGTCACGTGTTTACGAAGCAGTTGATGCCAACGGCTGGTATTCTCAGGGGCGCGTGCTGATGGACACGACCTATTCCATCACGGCATTTACAGGTGGAGCGAACGATGCACTCAATTTTCCCGATCAGGTGCAGGAATTCGATGGACGTTTGAATACGCTGAAGTTTCCAATGTCTTACCAATCTACTTGGACTGAAAGCTACACAGAGAGCACCCAGTTCAACCTGACCGTGGCTGCAAACAACCTTACCAACGCACCGGGTCTTCAAAAACGAACCTACACACAGACCCGCACGGTGGTAGGAGAAGGAACCCTGATGATTCCTGATGAGAACGGAAATCCTTCAGGCAGTTTGGACGCGCTCTTGCTGAAGGTTGATGGACGCACCGTACTGGACAGCTTTTTCCTTGGCGGGCAGTTGGCCCCGGCACCGCTATTAACAGCATTCGGACTAACCCAGGGAAGCGTAAGAAACGACCCTGACTTCTACGTGTTCTATGTTACGGATTTTCCTACAACTGTGTTGAACATCAACCTTGATGCGCAGGGAGCCATATCATCCGTTTATTACCGACCATCTGCTGCGGCTCTCGCAAATTCTGTCGGAGATGAGCTTTCTTTCAACGCGTTGAAGAGCTATCCGAACCCAGTAATTGGCGGAGATGTTCTGAACATCGATCTGTCCGATCACAATGATGCAGTTACGATTGAGTTGGTAGACCTTGCTGGACGGCAAGTGTTTTCAAGTTCCGTTTCAAATAGTTCTCGGATCGCCCGCGTTGCAATCCCAAGCAATTTGACTGCGGGAATGTACACCATGGTTGTTCGCAATGCCAAGGCAGTGCCTTTGAGCATGAACAAGCTGATGGTGAAGTAAGTTAGAGACGTTGCGTAATGTTTTAAGTCCCGAACCCAAACGTGGTTCGGGACTTTTTTTTCTGTGAACAAGAATGGGATAGCATACATTTAGCCTTATGTCAAAGACAGATGAACTGAGTGAACTGAACGATACCGCTTGGAGCTTTCGCGAGACGGACCGTAAGAAGGCTGAAGAACTGGCCCTGCAAGCATTGGAGCTGGCTGAAAAGGCAAAAAATAAAGACCAGATTCTTTTGGCAAGGCTTACACTTGCCCAAGGGGCCAATTTCAAAATGGAGCTCGACACGGCCGAGCAGCACATTGCATTTGTGGGCGATCGCATTGACCAGAACACCCCCATCAAAGTTCGGGTGAGATATTACCACCAGCAATGCTACCATCACTATCAGAAAAGCCAGTTTCCCGAACTGATAGAGGTGGGGCATCAATTGTTGGAATTGATGAACGATTCAGGGTTTGAAAAACTTCGGGCGTGGACCCTGGCCACCATGGGCATGGCCTACCAGCGGTTGGGCAACGGAAACTTGGCCTTGGAAAGTTACCGCAAGGCCGAAAAGGTCATCACCGTTACGAACGATCTGGGCGCACTGTCCAACATCAGAATGTCCATTGGCGCAGCACTTGCCGAGCTTGGAAGGAAGAAAGAGGCCCTGGAGATCTTTGAAGAATCGCTCAACGCGCGACTTTCGGTAGGTGGCGATTTCCATGCGGGGATCATTCTCTCCAACATTGCCATGTTGCAATCGCAGCTGGGGGACCATTCGAAGGCACTTCTACGTTGGGCCGAAGGTTCCGAATACCTGAAAAAGGCGGGAGGAATGCCGCTTTGGGTGCAGGCACTTGGAGGCAGGGCCGACACATTGCGACAAATGAAGCGATTGGAGGAAGCGCGCGATCAAATGAACGAGGCCATTGCCGAAGCCACCGATCTGCCCGCGCCCATTCAGATCAATCTGCACCTCACCATGTCTCGCATTCATGCCGATGCCAATATGTGGAACGAATCAATATCCAGCCTGAACACGGCATATCAGTTGATGGATGCGAAATCGACCGACTACAGCCAGCGGATAGACCTGCACAGTGGATTCTATCGGGCTTACAAGGCCATGGGCGATCTGGCCTCGGCCTTGGAACATCATGAACAAATGGCCGAGCTGCGCCAGAAGCACCTGAACGAGCAGAGCGTTACCAAATTGGCCGAGTGGGAAGCGATCTATCACATGGAACGCTTGCGCGAGAAGGATGAGAAATTGATCAGAAAGACCGCTGAACTGGAAGAGATCCTTGAAACGACCTCCAACGAAAAGGAGCTTCTTCTGAACAGGTTGGCCAACTATGATGTGCTTTTGGATGAAATGTTGGATAAAGTTCCGCCCAATGCCAAAGGGCGTTTCAGTCGTTTGATCCGAGCAGCACGGAAGTCAACGACCAATCAAAACTCAGATACCCTTGTACAGAGTAGGATCGCCCAAAATCATCCTTCACTCACTCCTTCCGAGTTGCGTACCTGCGGAATGATCGCCCACGGCTGGACAAGCAAGGAAATATCGGAGCGTAGTGGAATTTCTTTGAAAGCGGTTGAAAAGCACAGGACGGCCATTAGACGGAAAGCTGCCATTCCGCGAAGTGTCTCACTACAGGTTTACTTATCGGGAATTGCCAAGACCGCCTGAACCATACGCGGCATTTCATCCTACATTCGTAGCATGAGCAGCAAAACCTACAAGCGGCCATTGCAGCCTGCGCCAGCACAACTGTTTGAGAACGGAAAGTTCCAGTATGCATCGTTTGATGGACCGATCGCAAACCCGAATTTGATCGATGCGGAGCGGCCGTACAAACTGCCGCTGCCGCGCCTGTTCAAATGGATGCAACTGCGCGAATGGCAGGCGTTTCAGATCAGCAATGGAACACACTTCGTGATGGTGGCCATCTACAATGCCAAGAAGATCTCGCTGGTGCAGTTCATCGTTTACGACATCCTCAACAACAAAAAATACCGCTACGAGAAGAAAGTTGCTCCATGGTCGATTGATGTCGCAACGGGTCTGTATGGAACGGAATCGAGCTACAAGAGCAAGAACTTTTCGCTTCACGCGAAGCACGATCTCAACAAGAATCTGCTGGAACTCACCGCATCCATCAAAAACATGAAAGGTTTACCGAATGTGGAGGCCAAATTCAAGGGAAACCATGACGCGAAGCGCTATGAACCGATGGTTGTCTGCATGCCGTTTTCCGAAAAACGCGCCATGTATTCGCACAAATGTCTGATGCCCGTTTCGGGAAGCATTCAGTTCGGAAATGATGTGATTCCGTTCCCTGAAAAACTCAGTCAGCTGATCATTGATGATCACAAAGGTTATTATCCATATCCAACGGTTTATGATTGGGTAACTGGAATGGGGCGCGATGCTGAAGGGAAACTTATCGGATTCAACTGTACCGACAATCAGATCTTTGACCACGAAAAGAACAACGAGAACTGCCTTTGGCACGATGGAAAGTTGAGCGTGCTGCCACCGATTCGTGTAACTCGCCCTGACGGCTACAAAGGAACCTGGTACGTGAAAGACAACTACGGCAAGGTCGATCTCGAATTCCGACCTGTCATTCACACGGCCGTGGATGTGAATGCGCTGATCATCCGAAGCAAATACCAAGGGCCGTACGGATTCTTCAATGGTTTTATTAAAAATCGTGATGGTGAGAAGGTCGAGATCAAGGAAATGTTCGGAATGGGCGAGGATTTTTACCTCAGAGCCTGATTTAATTGCGAGTTAATCCTTTCGATTTGCATAAGTGATCGGAACAAGGATATTTTCGCACCAAAATTCAAAGCATGCTTTCTGATAAGATTTCTCTTGTAGTATTCGATATGGCTGGGACAACGATCGTTGACAATGGCGAGATCGAAGATTGTTTTTACGAGGCCTGTGCGCAGACGGGTCTGAAGGTTTCACGCGATAAGATCAATGCCATGATGGGTTGGTCGAAGATCGTGGTGTTCCAAACTTTTTGGCGAGAGAAATTGGGGAAGGATCACCCAGACCTGGAAGACAAGGTGGAGGAATCGTACAACACGTTCCGCGATCTGCTTGAGGCGCATTACGAGAACACCGATTCCAAGCCGACCGAAGGTGCGGTGGAGGTGATAAACTGGCTTCGCGAAAACGGAGTGAAAGTGGCGTTGACCACAGGTTTCTACCGTGAGGTGACAGACATTATTCTGGAGAACCTCGGCTGGGATGAAGGGTTGGATGAAGACTACGTTTCAACAGGAAATTCCTTCATCGACATGAGCATCACTTCTGATGAGGTAGTGAAAGGAAGACCGCATCCGTTCATGATTCAGAAAGCCATGAAGCAGTTCGGAATTCAAGATTCGAAGAAAGTGGTGAAAGTGGGCGATACGCCTGTGGATCTGGCCGCTGGTCGCAACGCAAAGTGTCTTTACAGTTTGGCGGTGACCAACGGTTCTCACACCGAAGCAGAGCTTTCCAAGCTTGATAATGACGGATTGTTGCCAACGGTTGGCCATTTGAAAGGCTACCTCCAAGAGAAATTGCAACTGGCAAATGCCTGAAAAAGCCATCGAAATGCGTGTTGATGAGGTTTTCGGCCTCTTCGACAGATTCGGAAATGCCGATTACATTGGTGAGGCCATCTCACAGATCGAGCACGGTTGCCAAGCGGCCCAATGTGCCGAGAAGGAGGGCTTCTCAGATGAAGTGATCCTTGCCGCGCTGTTTCACGACATCGGTCATCTCTGCGAGATGAATGGTGAAAAACCGCAAATGGGCGGTTATGGCGTGATGGAGCATGAAAAACTCGGTGCCGATTTCCTTCGCGAAAGGGGTTTTTCAGAAGACCTTGCCAAATTGGTACAGAGTCACGTGGAAGCCAAGCGTTATCTCTGTTTCGCTGATTCAGAATACTATGGCAAGCTTTCGGAAGCGTCCAAAAAGACCTTGGAGTACCAAGGTGGCGTGATGACCGAAACGGAAGCAGCCGATTTTGAAAAAGATCCGCTTTTCAAAACCATCATCCGCATGCGCCATTGGGACGAACTGGCCAAGGAAGTGGACATTCCGCTTCCAGATATGCACCGCTACAAAAACATGGCAATCGCACATTTGAGTGCGGTTCATTGATTCGAATTAATAACTTCATTGCCTCATAACTTAATCGCCTCAGCACATATCCATGTCTTGGACGAATTACCACAGCCACACGAATTTCTGTGATGGCACCAACGCGCCAGAGGATTACATCCGCAAAGCGCTTGCACTCGGAATGCCAACCTACGGCTTCTCATCTCACGCACCGATTCCGTTTTTCGATTGCAAATGGGCAATGAAACTGGATGAACTGGATGAGTACGTGAACGAGATCTATCGCCTCAAACGCAAATACGAGGACAGGATTGAGATACTTCTCGGAATGGAGGTCGATTACATCCCAGAGAAAATGGGGCCAACGGCCGAGTTCTTGCAGACCGCTGGACTTGATTACGCGGTCGGTTCCATTCACTTCGTGGATGCTTTTACGGGAGGAAAAGGCTGGGAAATTGACGGCACGTTGGAATCTTTCAAAAAAGGTCTGTACGAGATCTTTGATGGAAATGTGGAGGCAGCGGTGAGACGCTATTTTGAGCTCACACGAGAAATGGTCGTGGAAGATTGCCCCGAGATCATCGGTCATCTCGACAAGATCAAAATGCAGAACCTGAAAGAGCATTTCTTCTCTGAAGATGAAGCTTGGTATCGCGAGGAGGTCATGAACACGTTGGAAGTCATTTCCAAGTCGGACGCCATCATGGAAGTGAACACACGCGGCCTGTACAAGAAACGCGCGAACGAGACCTACCCAAGCAAGTGGGTTTTGGAAGAAGCTTTGAAACTGGATATTCCTGTGCAGATCAATAGCGATGGCCACACGCCCGATGAGATTCTTGGTGAGTTTGAAACGGCCGCGCAATTGCTTTTGGATGTCGGTTATGATAGCTGCGTCATCCTTATTGATGGCGAATGGGCGGAGGTTGGTCTTACCGAAGACGGCTACGACATTTGACCTGCTTTCTGTACCTTTAAAATATGAGTCCGACAGCCATCAGAAAACAGTTGCACGATCTGATCGATCAATATCCTGAAGAGGAACTTGAAGAGCTCTTGGAATTGATACGTGGTTCAGAGAGGCAAACTTCTGTTTTGGATGATCCTGAAGTCCTTGCCGAGATGAATAGAAGATGGGAAGCATACCAGAACGGAACGGAAAGGGCCTTTACTGCAGAAGAAAGTCGAGAACGGATCAACCGAATCATCAACAGGAAATAATATGACCGATTCTTATGGTCATGTTTTTCAAGAAAGAGCGCAATATGAATTTGATGACGCAACCGATTGGTATCGCGACCGAAGCAAGTTGGCATCTGAGAACTTTGCAAAGGAAGTTTTTCAGTCGATTGACCTGATATGTAAAACTCCGCACCGTTGGCCTGTTTCTGATGCTGGTTTCCACGAGTTTGTTCTTAAAAAGTTTCCCTATTCCGTGGTTTACAGAATTGATGAGATGAGGAAGTTGGTTCTGATAATCTCGGTATTTCATCACAAACGTCATCCTAAGCAGAAACTTAAACCTTGAACACGGTGATTTTTCTTAACAATTCCGCAAACTTGCCGAATGCGGGAATTCCCAAATTGCGGTCTTGAAATCTCTCGGAAATAGCATCACCAAATGGTTGGCAGGAACCAGCGGATTGGTGCTTTCGCTTTACGCTATCATCGCGGCATTTTCCACGTATTCGTGCATGTACGCTTTTCGCAAACCGTTCTCGGCTGCGAGCTACGAAGGCATCGATGACCTCTGGGGACTTTCCTTCAAATCGGCCATTGTCATTGCGCAGGTTCTGGGCTACACGCTTTCCAAATTCATTGGTATCAAGGTGGTCTCCGAAATGGGTCGGAACAGCCGCGGATTGGCCATTTTGGCGTTGATAGGAGTTGCCGAGATCGCCCTGCTCGGCTTTGCTGTGGTTCCCGTCAAACTCAAATGGATTTTCTTGTTCTTGAATGGAATTCCGCTCGGAATGGTTTGGGGCTTGGTGTTCAGTTTCTTGGAAGGAAGACGCTTTACCGAACTGATGGGCGCGGGACTTTGCGCCAGTTTCATTTTCGCTTCGGGGTTTGTGAAAAGCGTAGGAAAATGGCTGTTGCTGGAAGGTGTTTCCGATTTCTGGATGCCTGCGGCTGTCGGTGGCATTTTCGCGCTGCCGCTTTTGTTTTTCGTTGGGATGCTTTCGTTGGTCCCGAATCCGTCTGCCGAAGACGAGGAACTCCGCACCAGACGCGACCCGATGACAGGCGCGCAGCGGAAAGCGTTCTTTTTACAGTTCGCTTGGGGTTTGACCTCGCTGATCATCGTTTACATCATGCTCACGGCCTTCCGCGATTTCCGCGACAACTTCATGGCCGAGATTCTGGCGCAGCTTGGTTTCGGTGACGAGCCCGAGATCTTCACCACAACCGAAGTTCCTGTGACCATCGGAGTGTTGGTGTTGCTGGGTTTCATCATGTTTATCCGAAGCAATATGATCGCGCTCACCGTCAATCACATCATCATCGGTTTGGGCTGTGCTGCGGTTGGCGCAAGCACGTGGCTTTTCCATCAAGGGTTGATCGGACCCATTCCGTGGATCATGCTCACGGGTTTTGGAGCATACATGGGCTACATTCCGTTCAATTGTATCCTTTTCGAACGTCTGATTGCGGCCTTCAAATACCCGAGCAACGCAGGCTTTCTTATTTACTTGGCGGATGCATTTGGCTATCTCGGCAGCGTGGCCGTGCTATTCTATAAAGACTTTTTTGTCAGCGACATGGACTGGCTGACGTTTTTCACTTACGCCTGCTACGCGCTGGCCATCATCGGAGTGGTGTTCACCATCTTCGCCATCATCTATTTCGAACGCAGAAAACTGTTGTTGAACAGATGAAAAGCCCCTCTGCCTGCGGCATCTCCCCAAAGGGAAGAAACTCGTCCTCTGTGAACTCTGTGTTCTTCTCCGTGACCTCTGTGGTTCATCAAATTCGTAATTCGTCATATTCGTATATCATTCGTAATTCGTAACCCTTGAAAGACAAACTGCTTTTTACACCTGGCCCGCTCACCACTTCCATGACCGTGAAACAGGCCATGCTCCGCGATCTTGGCTCGCGCGATTTCGAGTTCATTCAACTCGTAAAGGACATCCGCAATGAGCTCCTGGAACTCGGAAATGTGAGTCAGGAAAAAGGCTACGAGTGTGTGATCATGCAGGGTTCTGGAACGTTTGGTGTGGAAAGCATGATCTCTTCCGCCTTGGCGAAGGATGGTCATTTGCTCGTGTTGGTGAATGGTGCGTATGGAGAACGCATCTGCAAAATGGCGGAGGTTCATGGCATCAAGCTCGATGCGTTGACCTACGATGAAGACCAATCGCCTTCGGTAGAAGAATTGGACGCCTTCCTCACCAACAACCCAAGCGTAACGCATGTGGCCGTGGTGCATTGCGAAACCACCACAGGTATTTTCAACCCGATAAAGGATTACGGTACCGTAGTCGAAAAGCACGGAAAACGCTACATGGTCGATGCCATGAGCAGTTTCGGTGCCGTGCCTGTTGACTTAGCCGAATGCAACATCGATTTCCTTGTTTCGAGCAGCAACAAGTGTATTGAAGGTGTGCCTGGGTTCAGTTTTGCGTTGGTAAAACGCGATGCCTTGCAGGAATGTGAAGGCCGCGCCCGTTCACTCAGCCTCGATCTTTACGCACAATGGAAAGGCCTGGAGAACAACGGACAGTTCCGTTTTACGCCTCCGACACATTCGCTTTTGGCTTACGGTCAGGCTATTAAAGAATTGCTGGAAGAAGGCGGTGTGGAAGCTCGTTCTGCGCGCTACCAGAAGAACTACCAAACGTTGGTAAACGGTATGCGCAGCATGGGTTTTACCGAATATCTGCCTGCCGAAAAACAAGGCTACATCATCACCACGTTCAACCATCCTGAAAGCAAGAACTTCGATTTCAATACGTTCTACAGCATACTGAACGAACGAGGTTTTGCCATCTATCCGGGCAAACTCACCAAAGCCGATTGCTTCCGCATCGGTAACATTGGTCGCATTTCTACGGAAGATGTGGAAGCTTTGCTTAATGCCATTGCTGAGGCAAAAGCTGAGATGAATTTCTAAGAGTTATCTGAGCGTCATGCTGTCCGCCTCAGGCGGATTCAGCATCTATTTAGACCCTGAAACAAGTTCAGGGTGACAATTGCTCCATCGACCAATCTTCTTCCCCGCTTTTCAGGTACACAAAACGGTCGTGCAAGCGGCTTGGCCGACCTTGCCAGAACTCGATACGTTCAGGTTCCACCACGTAACCGCCCCAATAGGGTGGCCGCGGAATTTCACCATCACCGAATCGTTCGTGCAATTCCTTCACGGACTGCTGTAGCTGATCTGGGCTGGAGACAATACTGCTCTGTGCAGATGCCCAAGCCCCGATGCGGCTTTCTCGCGGCCGCGAAGCCCAGTATTTGTCCGACATTTCCAGTGAGACCTTGTGTATCGGCCCTTCAATACGGATCTGTCGGTCCAGCTCCGTCCAATGGAAGTTGAGTGCCACGTACGGGTTGGCAGCGATCTCCATTCCTTTTCGGCTATTGTAGTTGGTGTAGAACACGAATCCGTTGTGATCCACATCGCGCCAGTACACGATGCGCGATGACGGATGACCGTTGGCATTCACGGTACTGAGACACATGGCATACGGATCCAAGATCTGCGCGTTCACGGCTTCTTCCATCCACTTGGCAAACTGCTCCAGTGGATTTGCGTCCAGGTCTTCTCGCGATAATGGTTTTCCTGCCATTTCGCGCCTGATGTGATTGATGTAATTACGTACTTCTTCGAGGGACATTTGAGTTTATTTACTGTTCAAAGCTAACCTTACTTTTTCTACGGTTTGAGATAGATTTTTGACTATTTCAGACCCTGAAAGTCTCAATGTTTTTATACCTAGGCTTTCCAGTTCTGCCGCTATTCGTAGGTCTTTTTTCCTTGATACGGTACTCCGATGATGTTTGGTTGAATCGCAGAACACCGATAGTTTCTCATTCGGGAAGTACAAGTCAACCTCTGTAATTAATTGATCACCAGGAATAAACGTATTGGTAGCAATCATTTCAAAGAAATTGTCGTACACTTTTCCGCCTTTAAAAATCAGAGTCTGAATTGTAGGAAACATCTGGATTTGAGCTAGTCCTTGAATAAGAAAAAGCTCAATCGGTGAGTCGCAGCCCCAGATTCTTCTGGGTTTAAGGTCAACAAACGGTTTGAAGTATCGCTTAATGCGGTATTTCTGATACTTTTCGAGTATTTCTTCATTGACGCTTTCTGGACTTGAAATCAGCGCATCAGTTAAATCCACATTTGTAGGGAGACAAAATGTTTCTAGTATGAAGCCAATGGTGTCGGTGTACGATTTAACACCATTTTTACCGAAAAACATACCGAGTGGCGCATAAAATCCCTCGTGGACAGGAAGGAATGGGGACAAATCTGTAAAACAGTAGTCCATGAGTTTAACCTTGTCTAACCCAACTGTAGCAAGAAATTCTATCGAACAAGTATCAGGTTGAGCGCGCTTCTGACCCGGAACGAGGGAAATTGAGTACGGGTAAGCAATTACATTGTCTCCTTCGTCTTTGAACGTGTGAATGTTGGCGACTACATTAATCGCTTGAAATCGAGTGCTTCTGCCCTGATAGTATTCTACTTCTTTTTCGCTGGGTTTAATTTGAAAACTTGGTTGGGTATTTTGGATTAGGTCTAATGTTTTAGGCATTATCCCAAACAACTGATAGAGATCGTAATTGAGAAATGCTGGAAGTGATGAATAATTGAAAAAGACAGATTTTTGAGGTAGTTCAGTATAGTAGTTCAGCTGCTCTAACTCCTTAGGTCTGTTTTTGATTAGGTTGCTGTCAATCATCGTTACAAATTCCTTAACGCGTTGTAAAGGACGATTTTTAGAGGCTTTGTCCAAGTTCTCAGTTAAATGTTTCACGGAATTCTAAAAAATCTGCAAAGTGTTGTACAATCATATGACAAGGAATTCTTCAATTTGCGGCCGTGAAGATGGATGTACTGATAATAGGAGCCGTGTGGCCTGAGCCGACCTCATCGGCAGCAGGTGTGCGCATGATGCAGCTGGTAGAACTGTTTGCAGAGCAAGGTTGGAGGATCACCTTTGCAAGTGCCGCAAGCGAAACGGAGCATTCGGCCGATCTTGCAGCTCTGGGAATTAAAAAAGTCGCCATTGAGCTGAACGATTCCTCGTTCGATTCTTTTGTGAAGAAACTGAACCCACAAATGGTGCTTTTCGATCGGTTTATGACCGAAGAGCAGTACGGCTGGCGCGTGGCACTGAAATGTCCGAACGCCATGCGGGTGTTGGACACAGAGGATCTGCATTTTTTGCGGCATGCGCGCCATGAAGTTTTGAAAGAAGGCCGCGAGTTTCAACCGAAGGAACTTTTCAACGACATGGCCAAACGCGAGGTAGCCAGCATTTACCGTTGCGACCTTTCACTCATCATCTCATCATACGAGATGGGGCTGCTGGAAACCATTTTCAATGTGGATGATTCGCTGTTGCATCATCTGCCGTTCATGCTCGAACCGATAAGTGGAGAACAACAGGATAATTGGGCGCGCTGGGGCGAACGGCTTCATTTCGTTAGCATCGGCAATGCCTTGCATCCACCGAACTGGGACGCCATGCGTTATCTGAAAGCGAAGATCTGGCCGGCCATCCGTAAGGCATTGCCAACCGTAGAAATGCATGTTTATGGAGCATACCCAACAGAGCAGGTGCGCGCCTTGAAAGATCCGAAAATGGGTTTTAAGATCATGGGTCGCACAGAAGATTCCAAAGAGGTGATCGGGAGTGCACGGGTCATGTTGGCCCCATTGCGTTTCGGTGCCGGGCTAAAAGGTAAACTGGTGGAAGCCATGCAATGCGGGACGCCAAGTGTTACGACTGATATCGGGGCGGAAGGAATACAGGAAGGACTTCCTTGGAGTGGAACAATTGCCAACACGCCCATCAAATTTGCCAAGGCGGCCGTAGAACTTTACAAGAATCGAGAACTATGGGTGGAGGCGCAGAATAATGGTGTGGAGATCATCGATAAGGTCTTTCCAAAAGCCAAACTCGGCCAAGAGCTCATTACGCGTATCGAAAAAGTGCATGATGATCTGAAGGCGCACCGCCAGCGCAATTTCATCGGTTCCATGCTGATGTTCCACAACCAACGCAGTACAGAGTACATGGGGCGATGGATTGAGGAGAAGAATGCCAACTCCGGTCGTAGGCGCAAAATGGTTCAATAGAAAACAGCCACTTCCTCCAACGGTTTCCGCTTCAGGTTGGGAACGACTGCATCCTTGGCAGGATAGCCTATTGGAATCAGAAGAAACGGTTTTTCGTTCTCTGGCCTGCCCAGCACTTTCGAAAGGAAATTCATAGGGCTTGGCGTGTGCGTCAAGGCCACCAAACCTGCATTGTGGATGGCAGCCAACAGAAAACCTGTGGCCAGACCGACACTTTCCGTTGCGTAGTAGTTGTTCTTCTTTTCTCCATCTATGAACTCGTAAGAACGCTTCATGACGATGATGAGCCATGGGGCAATTCCCAGAAACGGTTTGATGTGGTCGGTACCGAACGGTTCAAGGTCTTTCAGCCAACGGTCGCTCATGCGGCCATGGTAGTTCTCATATTCCTCTTTCTCGGCAGCTTCGCGGATCTTTGTTTTGATCTCCGCAGAACTCACCGCGCAGAACGTCCACGGTTGCATGTGCGCGCCACTCGGTGCAGTTGATGCGGTTCGGATCAGATTCTCTATCACATCTCTCGGAACAGGTTTGTTTGAGAACGCGCGCAACGACCTGCGTTTATCCATGAACTGGTAAAACTCTTCCGCCCGTTGGCGCATCTCCTGTTCAGAAAACTGCTGTGGTTCGTAACGGATGAAACCGTCTTTCAAATCTGCCATGCTCAATGCTTTGGGTCATGAAACTACTATAAAGATTCCTATACATTTGCCAGCCCCTCCATCCCCAAAAGGGGGAATTTCCATGTTAGGAAATATGAACGGGGCAAAACCAAAACACATGAAATTCGGAACGAAAGCAGTTCACGCAGGGGTTGAACCAGACCCGACCACAGGTGCCATCATGACACCAATTTATCAGACATCAACCTATGTGCAGGCTGCGCCAGGCGATCATAAAGGCTACGAATATTCCCGTACGGGAAACCCGACCAGAAACGCGTTGGAGAAAGCAATTGCTGAGTTGGAGAACGGAACATATGGTGCTTGTTTCGGTAGCGGACTGGCGGCCATCGACTGCGTTATCAAGATGCTGAAACCGGGAGATGAGGTCATCAGCACCAACGATCTTTATGGAGGAACGTACCGTCTTTTCACCAAGATATATGAGGATTTCGGTATCAAATTCCACTTTGTGCCGATGGGCGATGACGCGGCTGTGAAGGCAAAGGTGAACAGCAATACCAAGCTCATTTGGGTGGAAACACCGACCAATCCGATGATGAACATCATCGACATCAAGGCCATGGCCGCGGTGGCAAGATCTACCGGAGCGCTGCTTTGCGTGGACAACACATTTGCCACGCCTGCATTGCAGCAACCGCTCGATCTTGGAGCCGACATCGTGATGCATTCGGTGACCAAATATCTGGGTGGACATTCGGATGTGGTGATGGGCGCGTTGGTGGTCCGGGATGAGAAAATAGCTGAGAAGATGTACTTCATTCAGAACAGTAGTGGTGCCGTTTGCGGCCCGATGGACAGCTTTTTGGTGCTACGCGGATTGAAGACGCTTTCCATCCGGATGAAGCAGCATTGCGAGAACGGGAAAGCCGTGGCAAACTGGTTGAAAGATCAACCGAAAGTGGATAAGGTCTATTGGCCAGGGTTTGATTCGCACCCGAATCACGAAGTGGCAAAAAGCCAAATGAGCGGATTCGGAGGAATGGTCTCATTCACATTAAAAGAAAATACCGTGGAGGCAGCTACGAAAGTGCTTTCTGCAACTCACTTGTTCTCATTGGCCGAAAGTTTGGGCGGTGTAGAATCGCTGATCGGACATCCGGCAACCATGACACACGCGGCCATTCCGAAAGAAGAAAGGGAAAAGACCGGAGTGGTGGATTCGCTCATCCGTTTGAGCATTGGAATTGAAGATGCGGACGACCTTATCGCTGACCTCAAAGTCGCACTTGGGTAATTCTCATTACACTTGTCCGCTCGTTCAGCCGCTATATTTACAGGCTTCACAAACCAAAAATGAAAAATACAATAGTACTTGCCGTGCTGGCGCTGTTCGCAGTCTCAAGCACAATTGCTCAGAATGCCAAATGTGGTTTCGACCGGAACCTTGAGAGAATGCTTGCCGAAGACCCTTCCCGTTGGCAGGTGATAGAAGACCTGAAGGCGCAGGCCCAGGACATTGGACGTAATGGTTCGGACAATGAACGCGGGGGCGGCCCGCGCATCATCCCCACGGTCTTCCATGTCATCCATCAGGGAGGAAATGAAAATATAAGCTACGAGCAGATCGAAGACCAGATACGCATTCTGAACGAGGATTACCGCAGAATGAATGAGGACACGGCCAATACACGGTCTATTTTCAAGCCCGTTGCGGCCGATTGTAACGTAGAATTCCGCCTTGCCAAACTCGACCCGCAGGGAAATTGTACCAACGGAGTGGTGCGCGTGTGGTCGCCACTCACGTACAATGCCTCTGACGACAATGGCGTGAAAGGTGTGAGTTACTGGCCCAGCAACAAGTACTTCAATGTATGGGTGGTGGCCAGCATTGCAGACGATGGTAGCGGGCAGGGCATCATTCTGGGCTATGCACAGTTTCCGGGTTTCGGCAGTGCACAGACCGATGGTGTGGTGGTACGGGCCGATTATGTGGGGAGCATCGGAACAGCCGCCAACACAGGCAGTGTAGGGCGTACGCTTACGCATGAGGCAGGTCATTGGCTGAGTCTTTTCCACACATTTCAGGGCGGATGCAACAGTTTTTTTGATGACCAATGCGATGACACGCCACCGCAGGCAGAGGCAACGCCAAGTAACTGTCCGCTGAACGCAAATACATGCTCAAACGACAATCCGGATCTGCCAAATCAAGTAGAGAATTACATGGATTATTCAAATGGGTCATGTCAGAACATGTTCACCATGAATCAGAAAAGTAGGATGGATGCAACACTTTCCAGTTCCCGCAGCAACATCTGGTCTGGTTCCAATCTTACCGCCACCGGTGTGCTTTTGGGCGAAACGCCATGCGCTCCTGTAGCTCAGTTCTATGCCGCACAGCGTATCGTTTGTGCAGGCGAGAACGTAACATTTACCGATGACTCATATAACGGAGATGTGACCTCTTATGACTGGCAGTTGACAGGTGCCACGCCTTCCAGTTCCACCAGCGCAAACCCGACCGTTTCCTATGCGTCACCGGGTGTCTATTCAGTCTCATTGAGTGTGAGCAACCCTCAGGGAAGCGACAGCTACACCCAAACCGATTACATACAGGTCATTCCGGCACAGGCGCAGGTACAGAACTGGTTCAGTTTTGAAGGTTTCGAGTCGGCTGCGGAGGATTACATTGTCGTTTCTGACAACCTCGGTAACACATGGGAAAAATCGGATGCAGCGCACACCGACAATAAGAGCATTTACCTGAATAACTTTAGCGGCAACCCGTTGGGAAGTGTAGATGAGTTCATGCTGCCTTCGGTGAATATGACGCTGATAAACAATCCGGATCTCTATTTTCAGCTTTCGTACAAGCAGCGGTCAAATAGCGCGTCAGACAATTTGCGCGTGTATGTGTCGCGAGATTGTGGCGAAACATGGCAGCTGCGTTACAACAAATCGGGAAGTGCATTGGCCACGGTAAGTGGCACCACAGGTGGTTCGTTCACGCCAAGTTCTGAAGCGGATTGGGAGCAGATAAACGTAAACCTCGGTTCGTTCACCAACGAAGAGCATCTGTTGGTCAAGTTCCGCGGAACGAGCGATGCAGGAAACAACATTTACATCGATGATATTCAGATCTCGGGTCCGTTGGGCGTGAGCGACCGTCAGCAGGGTTTCCAATTCACCATTGGCCCCAACCCGATGCTGGATGAGACCACGGTGACGTTGGAGGTCGCCAACACGGGTGCTTACAGCATCTCACTGATGGATGTGACCGGAAAGTTGGTAACACGGCTGCATGACGGAAGCCTCGCATTCGGAACGCATCGCTTTGCGGTGCAGCGGGGTATGGTTCCAGCTTCAGGAGTTTATCTGTTGGAAGTTCAGGGCACGGCAGGTAAGGCCGTCAAGAAGCTCATCGTGCAGTAAGGGGGATTATTCCTTTACTGAAAGTGTTCGAGTGCTTTTCTGATCAGTTCGGGAAGTTTCGACCAAGCATCTATTGTGGCTGCTGGCCTCAGAATGAGGTTAGCGAGTGTTTGTGGAATGATGAGCATCACCTCAAGTAATATTGCCATAATTGGTAGCATCAGATACGCCCAAAGCGGGAAACCGAATTTTGTTCGGACATTATCGGTGAGGTGATACCAAACATGCCGCATTCGGTCACGGTAGTGCCATAGGATCAGTATGTTCAAGATCAGGTAGGAGGACAGCCGCCAAGTAAATCCCGACATGAGACCTGGGGGCATGATCGTAAGGTCTATGATCAGAATATTCAGTAGGATGGGAATGGACATTAACGCACCAAGAATGGCTGTACGATTCAAGAGCAGAAGCAGGGCACAGACGACTTGACTGATACCGATGAATGCCTTGAAAGGCTGATGGTCGAAAAGATACCAAGAAAGCCGGAAAAGGCTCAATTCCCCGACCTGTGTGTTCATCTCCACCTCGCTGATACCGAACTGGTCTCCAACAAGCTTTCCTATCCCGTAATCTAAAAGCGTCCACGCCAGCAAGAAGCGCGCAACAAGGAGAAAATAGTCCCAAGCCTTAGATTGCGACATGTGAACAGGTTCTTTCAATTTCCGCATAAAGCGATCTGAGAGATCAATTATTGTTATTGAAACATAAGCGATTGGGCATATCAAAATAGGAATGAAAATTTATGCTGTTCCTTTTTCAGATTGCGGCATTCTATTAAGGAACCAACTAAAAATCTCATCACATGAAAGCAAACACATTACCTGTCCTGTTCGTCATTTTGGCTGCGGCCATCGGATGCCAGAAGCCATGCACAAAGACCACCATCAAGAAAGGCCACTACGGAGACACCACCTTTGTGGAACGCACCTATGCCAATTGCAATGACACGCTGACCTATTATGAGAAGCAGATGCGCAGCGATTCCACCGTTGTGTCAGAAGGAGAAGTGGTGAACGGCAAGAAAGAAGGCGAATGGACCATGCAGCGTTGGGGAAATGAGATCGTCACCTTCAGTCATGGAGTAGAGGTGAACATCAAAATGTTTAATGAGAATGGCACGCTCTTCTGGGAACAGACATTAGACAAAGATTCGCTTTACAGGCAACGGCAGTTTGACGGTCAAGGAAGATTGACCGTGGAGGAATTTGCGAACATGGATGGCTACCTGACCGGGCACGGGATAAGCTATGATTCGCTTGGACGGAAAACCTCGGAAGGCGAGAACATAGCGGAGGATTGCATGCGCGACACCATGTACATAGAAAGCCCAGATCCTCCCTATGAGCTACAGATGACCATAGTCACGGAGAATGGAGGGAAACATGGTCCGTGGGTCTTCTACAATGCCGAAGGGAAAGCCACCGACACCACCATTTTTGACCACGGTGTTGCAACATGGAGCGGAGACCTGACAGGCAAGTGGAACCTCGATAGCCTGTCAACAACAGATACCGCATCCATCGGACTGGCCTTGTTCGCCTTCGCTTTGAATGGCCTGAAAGGGTTCGAGTTTGAAAATGACGGCAGCGTATCTTCCTTTTACGAAAATGGAAAGTCCCATGAGCAGGGTTCCTACAGGTGGTCGAGAGACCGAACATACCTTTTCTTGAGCGAACAAGGCGAAGATGAGGACGCGATCCGAATTGCGAAACTCACCCCGACCGAACTGCAATTTGTAGTAGACGATATGACCTATTACTTGGTCAGGTGACCTGTTCCTTTTTCAGAATGCTGCATTCAATTAAGGAACCAACTAAAATCTCATCACATGAAAGCAAACGCATTACCTGTTCTGTTCATCATTTTGGCTGCGGCCATCAGCTGCCAGAAGCCATGCACCAAGACTACTATCCGTAAAGGATACTACGGTGATACAACTTTTATAGAGCGTACCTATGCCAACTGCACCGACACGCTGACCTATTACGAGAAACAGATGCGCAGCGATTCCACCGTTGTGTCAGAAGGAGAAGTGGTGAACGGCAAAAAAGAAGGAGAGTGGGTCAACTCGCGGTGGAGAAAGGAAGTGACCTCCTACAGTCAAGGAGTGGAAATAAATGTCAAAGAATATGACAATGATGGCATCCTCTCTTTGGAACGCACATTGGGAACCGATTCGCTATACAGGCAGCGGCAGTTTGACGGTCAAGGAAGATTGACCGTTGAGGAATTTGTGAACATGGAAGGCTACCTGACAGGGCATGGGATCACCTATGATTCGCTTGGACGGAAAACCTCCGAAGGAGAACACATTGCAGAACCCTGTCTGACCGATACGGTTTATATCGAAAGCCCCGAGCCTCCTTATGATTTGCAGATGACCATTATAGAAGATCTGGGTGGCAAGCATGGACTTTGGACCTACTATGACGCTGACGGAAATGTGACTGATACGGTCATGTTCGACCATGGTGTTCCATTGAGAGAAGCAGACCGTTTCAAAACAGGGTTTCACCAGAATGGATCTGAGCCAAAGATGGGAGTAGGGTCGGAAGATGCGGCAAGCGAAGTAGAAGTGCTATTGGGCGGAAAAAGTGGTGGCATCATCACCAAGGAAGAACTCCTCAGATTCTTCCTTACAAGTTCTGACAAAGAGTGGAGCGTGAGTTCGTTCGATCTGGTTTTACCTGTAAAAGGAGAGAACGTCACCTTTCCTTGTGAAGGGAGCGTTTTTTCAGAAAGAGCAAAGTTGGCCATTGCATCACTTAAGGTCGGTGATGTGATTCACATAGAACTGATACGTGTGAAAAAAGGGTCGAAGACCCGTAAATGCGATTCGCGCCAGTTCACGATTGCCGAGGCTGAAAAAAAAAGCCCGAACCGTTAGCAGAAGGCACGCGGGAGTTTCAGGGACGTATCACCTATCGAGTGGACGAAGTATATTCGATCATTCGTGGAGAGGGGTGGCAGATGGTTCCTGTTGGTACCAAGAGGGAGATTTTCTATAAGCAAGGCAATTGGCTGGAGAAGTCGAATGGAGAGACGTTCGATTGGCGGCTTTACCTTCCATCACAGAACCGCATTTATGTAGGGCGCACAGCTTGGGAGGACTATTCCATCATTTGGACGGCCGGTGGGTATCAGCAAGAGGCAGATCAGATTCTAAAGGTGGAAGTAAATGAGCATGCTGACACGATTTTGGGGCATGATTGCGACCAAGTGATACTGTACTCGAAATATGATACTTCCGAATATTTCTTCAGTCACGATCTTCCTTTAGACTATCATCATTTTGAGAAGTGCCGTGGTCAACACTTTAACGTTTGGACGCGCTATGCGCAGGCTGTTCCATTGAAAATGGTATTCGCTTCCAAATTATCAGGCAAGCGGAAGTATTCGCTGACCGCAACACATATTCAACCCATGCGAATTGAAGACCGTGTGTTCACCATGCCAATTGAGGGACAGAAAACACAACCCGATTGGACAGATGAGCACTTGGAGTTCATCAAGAATCTTTGATGCGGAATAAGAATCCGGTTACTCCTTCAACTGATAGAAGTACCGTAGCATTTTCAGACCAATATGGTCTTCCTTTACTTGGTGCAGAAGCCGGTTTCCTTCTTCCAAGCTGGTAAAGGCACCGATCGCCTCAAACTCGCTTTCATCCACTACTTTCAGCGCCATTTTCCAATCGGGGAAGTGACGATTTTCCTCATTTCCCGAAAACAGTCGGAGAACAGCCGTGTGGCGGTCGTCTTCCTCAATGCGTTCGAATGTGTCCATGACCGTCTGTTCATTTCCTTCAAGCATCTGAATGAAAGTCCCCTCATGAAATATGAGGAGTCCTGTGATATCATTCTCGCTATTCCTTCTTTGGGCTGAAGCAAGAATGTTTTTCAGGTCGGATTCTTTCAGACCCGGAACCGCTTTGCTGCTGTAGATGAGGTAGAACATGTTGGGGTTGGTTTGTCAACCTTCAACGGACAGTTTCAAAAAAGGATTCTATTTCGCCTCGTATCTTCGCAGCCAAATCCAGAACCTATGCGCAAGATCTATCACCTTTCCACCTGCGATACCTGCCAGCGGATCATCAAGGAGCTGGGATTGCAGGAGAAGGGTTTCGAGTTTCAGGACATCAAGACCGAGAACATCTCTGCCGAGCAGTTGGATACCGTAAAGGAGAAAGTAGGTTCGTATGAGGCGCTTTTCAGCAAGCGCGCGATGAAGTTCCGCAGCATGGGGCTGAACGAAATGAACCTCTCGGAACAGGACTATCGCAAATACATTCTGGAAGAATACACCTTTTTAAAGCGCCCCGTTATCTGGATAGGCGAGGAGGTTTTTGTGGGAAATGCCAAGAAGACCGTAGAGGCTGCGAAGGTCGCATTGGATGAATAAGCAGCTCATCGCGCACGTGGCGCTGATAGGTGCGCAACTCATTTACGGGGCCAATTACACCATTGCCAAAGAGGTGATGCCCGATTACATCCAACCGTTCGGGTTCATTCTGCTGCGGTGTCTGGGTGCCGTTTCGCTGTTCTGGATTACCGGTCTGTTTGTAAAGGAGAAGATGGACCGCAAAGACCTGCCGAAGCTTGCGTTGGCCGCCCTTTTCGGCATCGCCATCAACCAACTGTTCTTCTTCAAGGGGCTCAACTACACCAACCCCATCAATGCGGCCGTTATCATGACCTCCACGCCCATTCTGGTGCTTATTGTGGCCGCGTTTCTCATCAAGGAACGCATCACGCTCAAGAAGGCATCGGGGATCGTTGTCGGTCTCATCGGAACGCTCATGATCCTGCTCATTGGGAAGGAGATCACCTTCGGTTCCACCACCTTTCTGGGTGATTTCATGGTGTGGATCAACGCATCATCCTATGGTGTGTACCTGGTGCTTGTTTCGCCATTCATGAAGAAGTACCATCCGCTCACGGTCATCAAATGGATCTTCCTTTTCGGGCTCATCATGGTGCTGCCGTTCGGTTGGCAGGAGTTCTCCCAGATCGAGTGGCACACGTTCCCGCCCAAGATCATCTGGGCCACGGTTTTCGTGGTGGTGGGGCTCAGTTTTTTCGCCTACATGTTCAATACGGTGGCGCTGCGGTACGTGAGTCCATCGGTGGTCAGCACCTACATCTACCTGCAGCCTGTCATCGCATCGGCATTTGCCATTGCTTTGGGCAAAGACCATCTGGATTGGATCAAGGTGGTTTCGGCCGTGCTCATTTGCATAGGTGTCTATTTGGTGAGCAGTAAACCGAAGGCTACCTCGTAGAGACGCGATTTATCGCGTCTTACACCAAGACCCGACCAGATCAGATGTAACCTATGAGAGATCAGACGCGATTTATCGCGTCTCTACAGAACGGGGAACGCCACATGGAACGAGGTTCCCGCATCCTGTTCCGTCTCAAACCAAATGCGGCCGTTGGCGGTTTCGATGATGTTCTTCACCATGGCCAGACCGAGACCCATTCCAGAGGTTTTGGTGGTGAAATTGGGCACGAAGATCTTCTCTTGCACCTCTGTTGGAATACCGCTTCCGTTGTCCTTCACCGAAACGGTGCATTCATTCCCTTCATGTTTCAAACGGACGAGGATCTCGCCATCGCGCCCTTCGGGGATGGCCTGAATGCCGTTCTTGATCAAGTTGTTGAACACGCGCAGCAGTTGCTCCTTGTCCGCTCTCACTGTACAGGTTCCATCGGTAGTCATGTCCAGTTCGATGCGGGTATCTGAGTTCTGATGCAGTTGCACCGCGTTGCGCAGCACCTCTTTCAGATTCACCTCTGCCACGCTCGCTTTCGGCATCTGCGCAAATGAGGAGAACTCCGTGGCAATGTGCGAAAGCGTATCGATCTGTTCGATGAGCGTTTTCGCGGTCCGCTCGATGCGCTCGTTCAGGTCTTCCGCGCCATCGTTCATGCTGCGCTGAAGCATCTGGATGCTCAGTTTCATCGGGGTGAGCGGGTTCTTGATCTCGTGCGCCACCTGTTTGGCCATCTCGCGCCACGCGCTTTCGCGCTCCGACCGCGCCAGCATTTCGGCACTTCGCACCAGCTCGTTCAAGGTTCGGTTGTACTCGTCCACCAACTCCCCGATCTCGTCCTTGCTCTTCCATTCAATGGCGCGGTTCGTCTGGTCCAGTTTCAGGTTCTTCAAGCTATCGCGGATGAAGCGCAGCGGCTCGGTAATGCGGTTGGAGATGACCAGCGCCAGCACCACCGAAAGCAGGATCAGGAACACGTAGATGTTGGTGAGGGCCGCCAGCAGCGAGAAGACCTCCTGTTGCAGGCCGTATTGCCGCGCAAAGTAGGGCAGGCTCATGAAGCCGATCACATCCCCTTTCTGGTTGCGGAAAGGCATGTAGGCCGTCAGGTATTTCAGGTTGCCGATGGTCTCATCCTGTATGAAACTCGACCGCTGGTTGAACCGCATTTCGGTGTAGGCCGTTCGGTCCAGTACCTTGGCCATCAGCCCTTCATCATATAAGCGAGGCCGCGAGGTGGCCAGCAGATGTCCGTTCAGTTGGTAGAAATTGATGTCGGTGAAGAAGACCTTCGACAGACGGTTGAGCAGTGTTGCAACCATTACCTGATCGTCTTCCGAGAACGATTCGCGGTCGCTCAAGCGTCTTTCCAGCACAATGAGAATGGAGCGCGAACGCTCGGAGATCATCTCCTGATTGCGGTTGTTGTAGCCACGCACCACGTAAAAGACCGTCAGCGCACCGATAAGTAGCAACGAGAACAGCAGCACCGAACCCATGGCCAGGTTGATGCGGTTGCGGAAACTGCTGTCGGAGAACAGTCCGCGCAGCAAGCGCCCCTCCAACATGGCCGCAATGGTGGCGCAGGCAAAGAAGAAAAGGAACAGGTACGAGAAGATGGTGAGATGATCGATCAGGCCATCTTTCAGCTTGCTGATGACGATCACGCGTCCTTCCAGCGGGCGGTTCACCAAATGCTCGTAGCCTTCGAATTCCACGAACGTGTTCTCACCTTTGAACTCCCTGAACCGTGCATCCGAAAGGCTGTAGGCGAAATCGCCATACTTGTCCTGCAGTTCGCCATCCTCGTAAATGGCATACGAGTAGCCTTGGAATTCCTTGGCCGTGCTGATCTCCTCATCCACAAAGAGATCGGTAAAACCGAGAATGTCATCCGTTCTTTCAGGCACGAGGCGAATGAAGAGCACCAGATCGTCCTGAGAACGCCTTCCGTTCAGTTCCAAACGGGCGATGTAGCCGCCCTGTGCATCCCAAACGCCTGCGTAGGCCAAGCGCGCGGCCATGGTCGGTTTCGAGCGGTCGAAATCGCGCAGCAGCTCGAAGTAGTTCGGCCCCACGGCAGGTTCGTCTGAGGCCATGATGCCGCCTTTCTCATTGAAAAGATTGACCGTGGCCACGTACTGATTCCAATGATCGTAGGCCAGCAACTGGTGCAGGGCGGCCAACACGGCCTCCTGATCGAGCGGTCGCACGGCCAACAGATTCCGCAAGGTGCGGTCGGAAAGGATCTTTTCCTCCAGCCCATCAAAAAGGTATTCGGTTATCGGATTCTGGCGTTCCTCCAGCTTCCGCGCCAGCGCTTTACGCTCCTCTTTCTCATTGGCATGGAAGGTCTGCACCAGCATCACGGTGGCGAGCACGGTGAATATCAGCACCATCGGAACATACCCAGAGATCCCGTCCTCGTGGTTCAGCCACTTGGCAATGAGTGCGAGGGAAATGAGCATTGCCAAAACGGTCAGACCCAGCACCAACGCATTGCCATTGCAACCCGTAAGCAGAAAAAGCGCTGCGGCCCCGAAAGACCAGAGGATGATGTCGCGCATCCATCGGTTCGGTCTGGCTATCCAACCTTCGGTGATGCGAAGGGCCAAGTAGAGACACAACAGGCCAAGGAAAATGATGATCAGCGCCACAAAGCTGTAGCCGTTGAGCGAGAACGGGTTGTTCAGATGCAGCGAAAAGGAAGAGTTGAAAACCAACGTTCGGATAAGCGCCTGAAGCGGAAAAACGAACAGCACTTGGGTTATTCTGAGGCTTGCAACCGGAAGAAAGGATGAGGTCGGCCTTGGCTCAATTCGAGAAATTCTAAGAAGTGCGATCAGCAGGAATACCATGTGCAGGGCCAGATCGCCCAGCGATGGAATGAGCAGCGAAGAGGCATGCAATGTCGGTCCGAAAGCAGCAATGGCGTAAAGGCCTTTCGGCAGACTCCACCAGAGCATCAAGCTGCGGAATCCGATCAACAAGAGGAGAAAGACGACCAATGAAAGGGGCTTGGAAATAAACTCCGAAAGCCAGTCGGCCGAGGCCCAAATGGTGATGAGCATCAGCGCGATGAACAACAACCACAGCGCAGCCGATTCACTGAATATCGGTTCGTTGGCAACCGTTTTTTGGCGGAGGTAAGCGGCCACCGTTCCATCCTCCAAATGCAGCGGATACGTGTTATGGTCGATCTGCGTGATGGAAAAACCATCGGCATTCGGCATATCCGGATTCCATTGGTTCTGGATGTAGCGGTTCTCAAAGCCGTATTCGGTCTCAACCAGAGCATAACCAACAAGTAGCTGACCGTTTTCCTCCAATTTCCGACACAGATACCATGCGCTTTTCAGTTTGATCAGGCCATCGATCGGTTTGGTCCGTTCCTCAAACGAAAGCGGAAAGGGAACGGCATTGGTGGTCCATTCGGTGGCCACTCCGTTGTCGTAGATCACCAGACCGATGCCATGCTTTTGCCAACGGTCGCAGTAGGTCCGTAATCCGTCCTGCTGCGCAGCAACCTGGTTTAAGACATTCTTCAGACGAATATCCACCGCCTGAAATTCCTGCTCGATCAGTACCGACCGCTGCTGGTCGGAACTGTGCTTTCTGCCCGTAAAGAAGCCAGCAGCAAGGCCAATGGCAACGGTAAGAGACAGAAAAAGCAGGAATCTTCTCACAGATCAGAGAACAGGTTTCACCAAAGATACGCGATGCGTCACCGTTAGTTTATGATGACCAACCGCTGATAACTGGTCGCACCTTCCCGCGATAATCGCGCCAAATAAATGCCAGCAGGAAGCTGGATGGAAACGGGCCGATCACCATTCTGGGGGACGGAATAAACCAATTGGCCTGAAAGGTTCAGGATGTCCAATTGTACGTTATCCTGCATTTGCTCGGCCATCTGTAATCGGAACCTGCCATTGTTCGGGTTCGGTGCAATAAGAAATCCGTTCTCGGCAAGATTGTGAATGGAATTATCGATTGAACATTCTTCTCCAGGATTGGCATGGATTTCCACGCCATTGACCATGATGCCCGTGCTGTTTGTGGCCGCCTCCCAATTCAGTGGATTCCATCCGGCCGCAGTATCGTTGCAATGCACAATGGAAGCACCTGTTTCTGCTCCGGCCATAGGCCATGGAGGTGCGTTTGAGTATGTGAGTGAGTCAGAAATGACGTTGAAGTTGTTCCGCAGAACGATACGTTCGCCCGTGTCGCTAAGCTCTCCGCTTGTCCATTGAAACGCACTTACACCGAAAGCATTCTCAAAGGCAACGGAATCTTTCGCCACAATGAAAAATTGATGCGGTTGTGCGACAAGATTCGATGGAAAGGAAAACTCAATGCCCTCTGTAAAGCGATAACCTCCAAGTCCCCGCTCGTTGGTATCGCTCGGATTGCGCACTTCAATGAATTCAAGGCTTTCGTCCGTTCCCGGAAGGTCATACATGATCTCGGTAATAACAACTGCAGGAGCACCCGGAGGCAGCGGTTGCGCCAAGGTCGGCTGTAGTCCGAGGAGCAGTCCAAACAGGAAGGGTATCAAAAACCGCATAGAACGAAGGTAAAGTGTATTTGTTGAACAAGAAAGGGCGGCCATTTGGCCGCCCTTGTCTTCCATATAAATGTCCCGTCCTAAAATAGGTTGACAACAAATCGACCTATTATGGAAAAACGAGAGGATAAAAGGAAAAGGCGTAGTCAGCGCGATTACAATCTGGGCTTTAAACTGGCCGTTGTGGACCAGGTGGAAAAGGGCGAGAT
>WGMW01000018.1 GCA_016124845.1 Flavobacteriales bacterium | reverse complement strand
ACGTATAACAGGAAGAGACCACACCTGAGCCTGAATATGAAAACACCTAACTTCATACACCAAAGAACCCTGCCCGATATCGGGCAGGTTCTTCCAAAAATCAACAGTAAAAACCTGTCAACTTATTTTAGGACGACTCAAGGAAGCCAAGAAGGCGAACGATTTCGGCATTTACGCGCCTTACCTGCAAAAGGTGATCGACCTGAAGCGCAGGGAAGCGGGAATTGTGGGTTTTGAAGGGCATCCGTATGATGCGCTGTGCGATGAGTACGAACCTGATTGCACCGTAGCAAAACTTGATCGATTATTCGATGGTGTGAAGAACGATCTGAAGCCGCTGTTGGATGCCATCAAAGCCAAGCCGCAGGTGAACGACAGTTTCTTGGACCAGTACTTCAACCACGACAAGCAATGGGATTTCGGGATTGAGGTTCTGAAGGATATGGGTTACGATTTTGACGGTGGCCGACAAGATCTTTCGAGCCATCCTTTCACCATCAATTTTGGGGCGAAGGATGTTCGGGTGACCACCCGTGTTTCGGAGGAAACGTTCAACGAAATGCTGTGGAGTTGTATTCACGAAGGTGGGCATGCGCTGTATGAGCAAGGTCTGCCAGACACCGATTACGGACTTCCTTCGGGTTCGGCTGTTGGATTGGGAATTCATGAAAGTCAGAGCCGATTGTGGGAGAACAACGTGGGTCGTTCGCTTGCTTTCTGGGAATGGAAATTCGCGCGGTTGAAGGAGATCTTCCCAACGCAGTTTGACGGTGTTTCGGCCATGGATTTCTTCAAGGCAATGAACAAGGTTGAGCCAAGCCTGATCCGAGTGAATGCCGATGAGTTGACCTACCATTTCCATATTCTGATCCGCTACGAGATCGAGAAGGCGATCATGGAAGAGAAGCTGAATGCGGCCGATCTTCCATCCGCGTGGAACGCGAAATACAAGGAATATTTGGGTGTGGATGTTCCGAGCGATAGCCAAGGTGTGTTGCAGGACATCCATTGGAGCCATGGCAGCATCGGCTACTTCCCTACCTACTCTATTGGTAGTTTCTACGCGGCTCAGTTCCATGCGGCTGCGGAAAACCAGATCGGAACGCTCGACCCGAATGATGCCCGTCCGTACCTGAAAAATCTGTTGGCGTGGCTTCGCGAGAACATCCACCAATATGGAAGACAATATGGTTCGGATGAGCTTTCGGAACGCATTACGGGCGAACCGCTGAACGCCAAGTACTTTATGGATTACGCCCAGAAAAAGTATGGGGTGATATATGGGGTTTGAGTCAATTTACTCAAAATAAAGCGAGAACAGAAAGGTTTTGGAGTTGAGCGACTGAATGGAGTTGGTGAAGACCGTTTGATCTTTCACCATTAGGTTGTTCAGACCGAAGGCCATTTTCACTTCGGTGGTGAGCTTGAAATATTCGAGGTAGAAATCGACACCGACACCCAGATCCCACGTGTAATCTTCCCGTTTCATTTTCAGAATCACCTCATCACTTTTCACATCGGCCTTGGTGGCCATATCGTACATGAACTTGCCACCGCCCATGATGTACACGCGCCAGTTGTTGATCCTGCGTGAGCGGAATTTGAAATACAACGGCACTTGCAGATAAACGGAATTGACGGTCTTGTCGTACACTACAGGCACGGTATCCTTCTCATAAATGGTGTATTCCATGGTTCGTCCGATGAAGGAGATGCCAGGAATGAAACGCAGGTTAAAATGTTCGCCCATGCGCAGGTCGGAAACGATACCGAGGTCGAAGCCAGGTGAGCCTTTCGGCTGGACCACATACACCGAATCCAACGCTTGGATGTTGTCTTTCAGCTTCACCGCAATATCTGCGTAATTCATACCCAGAATAAACCCGAAGTGAACCAGCTTGCGGTCGTACTTGGTGAGGTTGAGCATCTTCTTCTCCTTGTATTTGTGCGGAAACTGCGCCCTTGCCATTTTGGGGACGGTAACGGCCGCAAACGCGAGGATCACGGTGGTGATAAGAAGAATATGTCGGCTTATGTTGCGCAAATCAGGCTTTTAGTCCTGTGTAAATGCTGGAAATACCAAACGTCAGCGTTTTGGAAGTGTTGCGTTGGAAACCAGCCTCTTTCATCACATTCAGAAAATCCTGTCCGTCAGGGAATGCTTTCACCGATTCGGGCAGGTACGTGTAGGCCGAATCATCCTTGGAAAGCATCTTGCCGAACAGCGGCAGAATATTATTGAAATAAAACCAGTAAAACTGTTTGATGGGAAACTTTCGCGGTTGCGAGAATTCGAGCACCACCAACTTCCCTCCTGGCCGCAATACACGGTTGATCTCCTTCAATCCTTTCAAAAGGTTCTCAAAATTTCTCACCCCGAACGCAACGGTCACGGCATCGAATTTATTGTCCTCGAACGGAAGATTCTCCGAATCGCCCTCGATCATTTCGATTCTGTCAGAAAGATGTCGTTTCGCGATCTTCTCTCTGCCCAGTTCCAGCATGCCTGTGGAAATGTCCACGCCTATGATCTTCTCAGGTTTCAGGCTCATGGCCTCCAAGGCCACATCGCCCGTGCCTGTGGCCACATCCAAGATGACCTTGGGTTGAATTTCTTTCAGCTGCGCGATGGCCTTCTTGCGCCAGATGATATCGATACCCATTGAGAGGGAACGATTGAGGAAGTCGTACTTGTGGGCGATGTTGTTGAACATGTTCGCCACCTGCTCCTTCTTGGAACCTTGCTCGCTGTAGGGTTTTACCGCCTCTGCTTTATTTTCTACTGTTGAATTCACGGGAGGCAAAGGTAATCGTTGAACAGTAAGGGTATGCGCAGTAAGGGCGTATGGCCATGCGCCCCTACACGATGATGGAAATCAATTCAGAAACGGTCACCGAACGCTGCTCGCCTGTGACCATATTCTTCAGACCGATCTTGCCTGCTTCCATTTCCTGCGTACCGACCATGGCCACGAACGGAATAGTATTGTTGTTGGCGTAGGTCATCTGCTTCTTCATTTTGGCGCTATCGGGATAAAGCTCCGTATTGATGCCAGCTTCGCGAAGTTGTTTGCACAGACCAAGACAGTAAGCTGCTTCCTTCTCTCCGAAGTTGACGAAGAACACCTGGGTGCTGTCTGAAGTGAACTCTGGGAACAGATTCGCTTCCTGAAGCACATCGTAAATTCTGTCTGCACCGAATGAGATTCCGACACCAGAAACATCTGGCATACCGAAGATGCCTGTGAGGTCGTCATAACGGCCACCGCCCGAAATACTGCTCGAAAGCGTACCATCAATATTGGAACGTACTTCGAAAATGGCACCTGTGTAATAGTTCAGTCCGCGGGCGAGTGTAAGGTCAAGTTCGAGAACTGTTCTGTCTGAAATGAGTTGTTGTGAAGTTCCGAGTACTTCCGAAACCTCCGCAATTCCCTTCTGCCCTGTTTCGTTGCTTCCGAGGTAGGTTTTCAGGAATTCCAGCTTTTCTGGCGTGTTCCCTTGGAAACGCATGAGCGGCAACAGCTTTTCGATGGAAGCATCGGAAATACCGCGCTCCCTGAGTTCGTTGCACACCTTCTCCTCGCCTATCTTATCGAGTTTATCGAGTGCCACGGTAATATCTACAAATGCATCTGGCGCACCGATCACCTCGGCAATGGCGGCCAACAGTTTTCGGTTGTTGATCTTGACGGTAACGGGCACATTCAGCTTGCTGAAAACCTCATCGACCACCTGTACCATTTCCACTTCGTTGAGCAGCGAATCGCTACCGATCACATCAATGTCGCATTGGTAGAACTCACGGTAACGGCCTTTCTGCGGACGGTCAGCACGCCACACGGGCTGCACCTGATACCGCTTGAACGGAAACGTGATCTCGTTTCTATGCTGAACTACGAAACGTGCGAAGGGAACCGTGAGGTCGTAGCGTAATGCCTTATCCGAAATACTTGGTAAATCCTTAATCAGATACTCCTTGAAGTAATTATCTACGTCAAGAGTCCCTTTTTCAGCTTCTTCAAATAACCTTTTCCAACGTGCGGTTTTCTCTGGATCAGTCGTAATGTTCTTAATAAACGTTCCTGAATTCAGAACTCTGAAAATCAGTTTATCACCTTCTTCACCATATTTCCCAAGTAGAGTATCCGTATTTTCAAATGATGGCGTTTCGATGGGCTGGTAACCGTACTTCTTGAAAACGCTCTTAACCGTATCGAAAATGTAATTCCGCCTCACCATTTCGGCAGGAGAAAAATCGCGGGTTCCTTTGGGGGTATTCAGCTTCATTTTATTTCGCTTCTTAGTCGATAGTCCATAGACCATGGTCGATAGCTATTGTCGATGGACCGTGGACCGTGGACTGTGGACGATGGACCGTGGACTATCCAACCAACTTTCTATACTTCAGTCGTTTTGGCCCTGTGTCTCCTAAGCGCTTCTTCTTGTTCCCCTCATAATCGGAGTAGCCACCTTCGAAGTAGTACACCTGCGAATCGCCTTCGAACGCGAGGATGTGCGTACAGATACGGTCCAAGAACCAACGGTCGTGAGAGATGATGACCGCACAACCTGCGAAGCTTTCCAGACCTTCTTCCAACGCTCGAAGCGTGTTCACATCGATATCGTTGGTCGGCTCATCCAGCAAGAGCACGTTCGCTTCTTGCTTCAAGGTCATGGCCAAATGCAGGCGGTTTCTTTCACCACCCGAAAGCATTCCTACTTTCTTGCCCTGATCGCCACCACCGAAGTTGAAACGCGACACATAGGCGCGTGAGTTGATCCTTCTTCCGCCCAGTTCCATCTCTTCCAATCCGTCAGAAATGGTTTCCCAAACAGTCTTGTTCGGGTCGATGTCCTGATGCTGCTGATCCACGTAGGCCACCTTTACGGTATCGCCCACAATAAACTGTCCCGTATCTGGTGTCTCCAAGCCCATGATCATGCGGAAAAGTGTGGTCTTACCCGCACCGTTAGGGCCAATGATGCCCACGATCCCGTTCGGTGGCAGACTGAAATTCAAGTGTTCGTAAAGCAGCTTGTCGCCATAGGCTTTGGAGATGTCGATGGCATCGATGACGTTGGTTCCCAAACGCGGTCCGTTGGGGATGAAGATCTCCAACTTCTCCTCTTTCTGCTTCACATCCTCATTCAAAAGCTTGTCGTATGCGCTCAAACGTGCCTTGCTCTTTGCCTGCCGTGCCTTGGGGCTCATGCGCACCCACTCCAACTCGCGTTCGAGGGTCTTTCTGCGCTTGCTTTCCTGCTTCTCCTCCTGCTTGAGTCGCTTGCTCTTCTGATCCAACCAAGAGCTATAGTTTCCTTCCCACGGAATACCTTCACCTCTATCGAGTTCGAGAATCCATCCGGCCACGTTATCGAGGAAGTAACGGTCGTGCGTAATGCCGATGACCGTTCCCTTGTACTGCTGCAAGTGCTGCTCCAACCAATCGATACTCTCGGCATCCAAGTGGTTGGTAGGCTCATCCAAAAGAAGGATGTCCGGTTCTTGAAGCAACAGACGGCAAAGCGCCACTCTACGCTTCTCCCCACCTGAAAGGGTTCCTACCTTCTGATCGTCCGGAGGACAACGCAACGCGTCCATAGCCCTTTCGAGCTTGTGGTCGAGTTCCCAGCCGCCCATCGCTTCGATCTTATCCGCCAATACGCCTTGGCGCTCAATGAGTTTGTTCATCTCATCATCGCTCATCGGCTCCCCGAATTTCAGGTTCACCTCATCATATTCCTTCATGATGCCGGCCAGTTCCGACACGGCCTCCATCACCACTTCCTTCACGGTCTTGTCAGGGTCGAGCTGCGGTTCCTGCTCCAAGTATCCAACGGAATACCCCGGAGAGAAAACGACATCGCCTTGGTAGCTCTTATCCTGCCCTGCGATGATCTTGAGGAGGGTTGATTTACCCGAACCGTTGAGACCGATGATACCGATCTTGGCCCCGTAGAAGAACGAGAGGTAGATATTATTGAGAACCTTCTTGTTATTGGATTGGAACGTCTTGCTGACGCCCACCATCGAAAAAATGACCTTCTTATCGTCTGACATGGCTTGTGAAATTGGGGGGCAAAGATAGAAAGCCTTGCTTCAGTTAAGATTTGAAGACTTCATATTCAAGGATGTCTGAAATCGCTCTCAGAACAAGCCCGAATGCCTCTGAAAGGAGGTCTTACCGCATCCATTCGTACCCGAAAGCCTGTGACAAGAGGTCTTTCTGCATTCATTCGTACCCGAATGCTTCTGATGAGAGGATTTTCTACGCTCTTTCGTACACGAAAGCCTGTTATAAGGGGTCTTTCCACCCTCTTTCGTACCCGAATACATGTGATGAGAGATCCTTCTACGCTCTTTCGTACCCGAATACATGTGATGAGAGGTCCTTCTACGCTCTTTCGTACCCGAATGCTTCTGATGAGAAGCCTTTCTGCACCCATTCGTGCCCGAATCAAGGTAGGATGAGACCGCAATGTACATCCACAGAACTGTGGGCAAAAGAAAACCCCGACCGGAAATCCGATCGGGGCCAACCTTACTATACAATCAACCAATTATCCTTAGAAAGGATACTTGTTCTCGTCAATGATCACTTTGGCGATTCTTCTACGGGCGTCTTTCACATTGTAAACATCCGTCTTGGTGAATCGCTTGATTCCAAGGTTCATCATCTTCAACTCATCGCCTTCGGCATAAGAAGCAATGGCGTCCTTGCCCCACTTCCAGATGTTGTCGGCCGTGTCGTTGAAGTAAACTTTTACCATATCGATCTGTGCAGCGCAAGCAGCTTCGCCTTTCACGCTCACCATCTTCTCAGCACGAAGCAATGCGCTTTCGGCCGTGTAGATGGCGGTCAGAATGTCGGCAATGTTCATCAGCACTTCCTGCTCCTTGGCCAATGTCATGGCCAATTTCTGAACCGCAGATCCGGCCACCATCAATGCGGCCTTCTTGAAGTTCTTCAGGTATCCTTTCTCCTTACCGAAAAGGCTGTTGTCCTCTTCGCCAAGCTCAGGAATGCTCATCAACTCACCAGCCACTTTCTGTGCAGGTCCCATCAGATCCAACTCACCTTTCATGGCTTTCTGAAGCATCATGTTCACGGTGAGCATACGGTTGATCTCGTTGGTTCCCTCGAAGATGCGGTTGATACGTGCATCACGATACGCGCGCTCTACTGGCGACTCGGCACTGAAGCCCATACCACCGTAGATCTGAACCGCCTCGTCCACCACGTAGTCGATCATCTCAGAACCGAATACTTTAAGGATGGCGCACTCCACAGCGTAAGAAGCAACACCTTTCAGTTTTGCCTGCTCTGGGTCCATGCCTTCAGAGATGTATCGGTCGATGCAGTTTTCGATGTCCTGTCCAGCACGGTAGGTTGCAGATTCGTTCACCCAGCAAAGGATGGCCTGCTGCGCCAATTTGTATTGGATCGCACCATACTTGGTGATGGAACGACCGAACTGTTCGCGCTCGTTGGCGTAGTTCACCGATTGTGTGATGGCTTGCTTACCACCACCGATGGCAGCAGCACCCAATTTGATACGACCGATGTTCAAAATGTTCACCGCGATCTTGAAACCATTTCCTCTTTCGGAAAGCAGGTTCTCCACAGGAACTTTCACATTATTGAAGAACACTTGGCGGGTAGATGAACCCTTGATACCCATCTTCTTCTCCTCTGCGTTCAGGCTCACTCCTTCCCAACTGCCTTCAACCAAGAAAGCGCTCAGGTTCTTGTCGTCATCGATCTTGGCGAAAACGGTGAACAGGTCAGCGAATCCCGCATTGGTGATCCACATCTTCTGTCCGTTCAGGATGTAATGCTTTCCATCCTCAGAAAGAACCGCTTTGGTCTTTCCTGAGTTCGCATCCGATCCAGCGCTTGGCTCGGTCAAAGCGTAAGAAGCCTTCAACTCACCGCTGGCAAGACCAGGAAGATATTTCTGCTTCTGAGCTTCGTTTCCGTAATACTGAAGTGGCAGCGTTCCGATTCCCGTGTGGGCTGAAATAGCCACTGAGAACGAATGTCCAGAACCTGTTGCTTCGGCCACCAGACAGCTGGTATTGAAGCTGGCTCCCATGCCACCGTACTGCTCAGGAACGGTGATGGCCAACAGACCCAACTCACCTGCTTTGTCCATCAGACCGGCCATCAGACCTTCTTCCAAGGTGTCGATGCGGTCCAAGTTCGGAGTTACCTCCTGTGCGATGAAATCACGACATGTCTGCGCGATCATCTGCTGCTCTTCCGTCCACTCTTCTGGAGTAAAAACGTCTTGGTACTCAGACTCGCGAACGAGCCACTCACCACCTTGCAGCGCCTTTTTTTCTACTGTTTCCATTCTTATTGTGTTTTGTAATTGTTGTCTTAGTTAGCGCTGATACGAATTACGAATGCCGCAAGCGGTACGAATATGACGAATGCTGCTTCCGCAATCGCAGCTCAAGATTGAACGGTCAGCGCACGTATTCGTCATATTCGTATTCAATTCGTAATTCGCATCAGTCTTACATCATTTCGAATACACCGGCAGCACCCTGTCCGGTTCCCACACACATGGTCACCATACCGTACTTACCGCCTGTCTTCTTCAACTCGTTCATCATCTGAACAGTGAGTTTTCCACCAGTACAACCCAGTGGGTGACCCAAGGCAATGGCACCTCCGTTCACGTTCACCTTGTCCTCATTCAGACCAAGTGTGCGAACAACAGCCAATGACTGCGATGCGAATGCTTCGTTCAGTTCGATGATGTCAAGGTCGTCCTGCTTGATACCAGCGATCTTCAACGCAGCTGGAATGGCAGTGATCGGACCGACACCCATTTCGCGAGGCTCCAAACCTGTTACGGCATAAGAAACCACACGGGCGATCGGCTCAACGCCAAGCTCCTTTAATTTCTTCTCAGAAACCACCATTACAAAGGCAGCACCGTCAGATGTCTGAGATGAGTTACCAGCGGTTACAGAACCACCGGTCTTGAATACGGGGCGAAGTCTTGACAGCGCTTCGATATTGGTTCCTTTACGAGGACCTTCATCGGTATCTACCACATAAGAACGCTCGGCTCTTTTCTCGTTGGCATCCAAGTAAACTTCGTTCACGGTAATTGGAACGATGTCGTCTTTGAAACGTCCGCTGGCAATGGCAGCCAACGCTCTGTCGTGCGACCGCACAGAAAAAGCATCCTGATCCTCGCGGCTCACGTTGTACTTCTCGGCAACTTCCTCTGCGGTAAGTCCCATTCCCCAGTACCAATCAGAGTGGTACTTGGCAACTTCGTAATTCGGAGTGACCGTCCAACCACCGAATGGCATCGGGCTCATGCTCTCCACACCTCCTGCAATGATGCAATCGGCCAAGCCAGCGTGAATTTTTGATGCGGCAATGGCAATTGTCTCCAAACCTGATGAGCAGTAACGGTTCACGGTCATTCCAGGAACCTTTACGGTATCCAATCCCATCAAAGAGATCATTCTGCCGATGTTGAGACCGAGTTCGGCCTCTGGCGTGGCACAACCAGCGATCACATCGTCAATTGTGTCCTTATCCAAGTTAGGAACAGATGCTACCAGATGCTTGATCACATCTGCCGCAATGTCGTCCGGGCGGGTGAATTTGAATACACCGCGTGGCGCCTTACCGACCGCTGATCTGAATCCTGCTACAATGTATGCGTCCATGTTATTTAATGTTTATCGTTTGATTCTTCTGTTCTTCTAATTTTTTCAATTCTTCGATAGAAACTCCATCCTTGGCCACAAGAACTCCTTTGTCGTAGGTATAGGTGTATTTGAGGTCGCCTTGGGAATCGTAATACTTCCAATCGCCTGTCTTCTGGCCTCGTTCATAATTACCTTCAGAGCGTATTTCGCCCGTGTTGTGGTAATAATTGACCCAGTAGCCTGTGCGCTTGTTCTTTTCGTATTCGCCCTCCGTTTTAGCGGCACCCGTGTAATAGAACTTCCTATACGTTCCGTGCTTCTTACCATCAAAATACTCAGCCTCTTCCATAAGCTCACCCGTATGCGGGTAGTAGCGTCTGGACATGCCGTGCTTCTTGTCGTTCTGGTATTCGATCTCTGCAATGAGCAATCGCGAAGCAGAATAGAGTTTCCATAGCCCTTGCTTGCGGTCAAACTCATCGCGTACGTTCCTGTGCTTGTCTCTCCTTGGGGCAAATTTTGGCCGCTCGGATGACTGACCGAAGAGTAAGATCGGTGCTGCGCTGAGAAACAATATGATGATGAATTTGACACGGTGCTTTAGCATGGCCTTTCCTTGCATTTATACAAAGGAAAGGATCAGTTTCTAAGTGGTCTACCTGTGGTTACCAGGCTCTGCATCCTTTCCATCGACTTGCGGGTCATGGCCAGTTTCAGGAAGGCTTTACGCTCCAGGCCGAGAAGGTATCTTTCCGATACTTCTGTAGCCTGGGAGAGGTCGCCTCCTGCAAGCACGTAACCGAACTCTTCAGAAATGATCCTGTCGTGTTCAGAAATGTACTTGGCGCTTTCCATGCTCCGTGCTCCTGCAACGAAAATTCCCAGCCCTTTCTTGCCCAAGACCTTAATATCCTTGCGCTCTGCTGGTTGCGAGTAGCCTTGCTCGTACAGTTCGATAACTGCGCGCTTGGCACGACCGATCCTTCTTTCGGCAGAAACAGAAACCTCATCGATTCCTTTTCTGAGGATGCCCAATTCGAAGGCCTCTTCGGCAGATGTGGCCACTTTTGCCATACCTACTGTCAGGAAGCGTTCACGCAATGCTGGCAATTCCAAGTTGTCTTTTTGGAAATCGTCAGAAGCGCGCAAAGCCATTTCTTTCGATCCAGCACCTGCTGGGATAACTCCCGCTCCGAACTCAACCAATCCGATATATGTTTCCGCTGCCGCGATGACCTTATCTGAGTGCAGACAGATCTCGCAACCTCCGCCCAACGCCATTCCGTGTGGTGCAGAAACAACTGGAATGGATGAGTAACGGATTCGCATGACGGTATCTTGGAAAGCTTTCACCGCCATGTCCAATTCTTCAACTTCTTGCTGAGCAGCAAGCATGAAGATCATTCCCAAGTTGGCACCAGCAGAGAAATTCTCGCCATTGTTAGCGATCACAACACCTTTCCATTTCGCATCGCCTTCGGCAAGGTCGATCGCCTTATTGATTCCCTGAAGGATCTCGCTACCGATGGTGTTCATCTTCGTGTGGAACTCCAAGTTCAGAACGCCATCGCCAAGGTCGAAGATGGTTGCTCCTGTGTTGCTCCAAACCACGTTGTTCTCACGTAGGTTATCCAATATGATAAGGTCTTCCGTTCCAGGAACCACTTTGTAGTCTCCCGAAGGAATATCGTAGTACAACTGCTTGCCGTCTTTCGCTTTGTAGAAGGTGTCGCAGCCTTTTGCAAGCATGTCGTACACCCACTGAGCAGGCTTCTTGCCAGCTTCTTCCATTGCCTTTACGGTCTCGGCAACGCCAAGTGCATCCCAAGTAGCGAATGGTCCCAACTGCCAACCGAATCCAGCACCGATGGCATCATCAATCTTATATAGGTCGTCAGAAATTTCAGGAATACGGTTTGCCGCGTACTGGAACAACCCGTAGAACGCCTTGCGGTAGAATTCACCTGCCTTGTCGGTTCCACCAGCAAGGATCTTCATTCGCTTGCGAAGATTATCCTCAGCCTTTGCAGCCTTCAACGTTGGGAAGTCAACTTTGGCGGCTTCCTGATACTCCAATGTTTTCAGGTTCAATTCAAGGATGGTCTTCCCTTCCTTCTTATAGAAACCTTGTCCAGCCTTGGAACCGATCCAGCCGTTCTCCACCATTTTGGTGATGTATCCAGGAACATCGAAAAGGTGATTGGCTTCATCGTTCGGGCAGTTCTGCTTCAATCCGCCAGCCACAAGAACCAACGTATCCAAACCGACCACATCACATGTTCTGAAAGTGGCAGACTTGGCACGACCAAGAATCGGCCCTGTCATCTTATCCACTTCGGTAACCGTCAGGTCCATTTCCTCCACCAAGTGGAACAATGCCTGAATGCTGTAAACACCCACACGGTTTGCGATGAACGCTGGCGTGTCTTTACACAATACGGTGGTCTTACCAAGGAAACGATCACCGTAATCCATCAAGAAATCAGTGACAGCCGGATCCGTTTTCGGAGTTGGGATGATCTCCAGCAATTTCAGATAACGCGGTGGGTTGAAGAAGTGCGTTCCAGCAAAATGCTTCTGGAAATCCTCGCTTCTTCCTTCCAACATCATATGAATAGGAATACCTGATGTGTTTGATGTGATCAGCGTTCCTGGCTTGCGGTATTTTTCCACATTGGCAAATACCTGCTGCTTAATGTCCAAGCGCTCTACAACGACCTCGATCACCCAATCGCACTCAGCGATCTTCGGCATATCGTCATCAAAGTTTCCTGTGGTGATGCGGCTTGCGAACGACTTCTTGTAAAGTGGGTTCGGGTTCGACTTGATGGCAAACGCCAATGCATCATTCACAATGCGGTTTCTTACCGCTGGATGCTCGGTTGTCAGTCCTTTCGCCTTCTCAGCATCGTTCGGCTCGCGCGGAACAATATCAAGAAGAAGCACCTCCAAACCTACGTTGGCAAAATGACATGCAATACGCGACCCCATCACACCAGAACCGAGTACAGCTACCTTTTTAATACTTCTTTTCATTTGTATTTAGTGATTAGTGAAATGCGACCAGCAATTCGGCTGACCGCTTTTTGGTTCATTTCTAATTCTTAATTCCTAATTGATTCACGTTTACTTTATCGTAGATCGACTTCTTGTCAATGATCTCGTTGATCGTGTTGGCCACTTCGAAGAAGATGTTCAACTTCTCCTCAGGCACCGCGTCTCTCACTGCCTTATTGAAAGCCACAACACCCACCTTGGCCAGTTCGCGCTTCTTCTTGCCTTCTTCGGTCAGGAAGATGCGCATCACCCGTCCGTCCGATGGATCGGCCCTTCTCTCCAAATAACCCTTCTCTTCCATGGTCTTCAGCATGCGCGTCAGACTCCGTGGCTCCATGCCCAATGCTGGCGCGATCTTGGTGGCCGGTGTGCCATTCTCAACATCGATATTGAGCAAAACAAAACCGGTGGAAGCACTTACATCGTGCTGTGCACCGGTCGTATTATACAGTCGCGAAATAGCGTGCCATGTGGTTTTCGTAGTGAAACACACACTTTCTTCAGGCCTTAGATGTCGCTTCTTACCCATGCGGTGCCGAATGTATAAATTTATTATGCATGCATACCAAATTTGAAAAAGTATTATGCACGCATACGTTTTCTGGAAGACAAAACTGAACAGTTCTTCGCAAATCCGAATTAGTGTAACCGGGTATTACCTGATCATTAAAATAGTGCTTAAAAATCTTATCTTGTTACAAATACGAGATCTTACGTATTTGTTATGTGTAAAACATTTTTAATTTTGACATTCACAACCATTTAACTTAATCTAAACTAACAAACATGAAAAAGTTCTTCTTTTTAGCAGTCTTCGGACTTGGTGTTGTTGCAATGAGTTCTTGTAAGAAACAAGAATGTTGCAAACTACTAACTGCAAAATTCTGTGAGGATGACACTCCATCAGGACAGAATTGGGACGATTACAAAGCCTCTCTTGAGGCGGGAGGTTACAACTGCGATTAACTCGATCAGATTTCTATCATTCAAGAGCCTGCCAAATTTGGCAGGCTCTTCTTTTTTCACCCTTTACTTAGCACATTTGTAGAAACACCCATGCGTTTACTCATATTCATTGTAGGTCTTTTAGCTGCCGCACTCATCGGCCTTCTTACAATTTACTCACAATCGGCCTCCGATATTCTATTGGATTCATTGAATTCAGGATGGATGATGTCCTATCTTTTCCCCAGAATTCTGATAATTCTATCTGCCGTGACCCTAACCTCATGCGTCCTATTACTTTTCAATGCATCAAAGTTTATGAAGGTTGTGATCGGTATCCTGATCTTCGGCTCATGCATTGGAGGATATCTGGCCGTGAATCTTCCTTACATCGATGATTGGAATCAGGTTGGTACGGAGGTTACCAATGTTGATGCTCCGGCTGCCCATCCTGTTGAAGCCTTTCTTGGTAAACAATTTGGCAGTTACGAAGGTCTGGTCTGCCTTGCCTTACCCAATTGTCCTCACTGCATCAATTCCATTCCAAAATTGGAAAAGATGCAGGCCCGCACCAACAAATTGAACTTCTCTGTTCTTGTATTTGCGGATGATTCAACGGGTGTTGAACAATTCTTGAATCATGTACCATCAACCGAAATTCCCGTTTTCCTTGCTCCGGAACCAGATGCGACCTATGCATTGAGCCGTGGACGATTTCCGAGTTTTCTGTATGTCAAGAACGGAGAAATCATACATCGCTGGAGCAATGGTCAGTTCGGCTATCCAGCAATGGATTGGATTGAACACGGACTGAATTAGGCTCTCCTATGCGCAGGAATAATAGGCGGCTGCCCGTTGAACGGATTCGACCTTCCAATACCTTTTGAACCCATTGCCACGGCTCGCTTCACGGCATCCTGCCCGTACTTGTTGCGAACCTTGTCCATGGCCTGATAGAGCTTGATCATTTCCTCGCTGTCCTCAAACATATTGATCTGATAGCCGCCACCCACCAAATGGCTGAACCGTACACCAACCAACCGAATGAGCACTCTGCGGTCGTAGAGTTTATCGAATAGTTCTTCTACGGTTTTGATGAGCGTATGATCCGCACTCGTGTACGGAATCCGAAGCTGTTTGCTCGTGGTCTGAAAATCGGAATAACGGATCTTGACCGTAACACACGAGGTGAGTTTGTCGCCATTCCGAAGTTGATAGGCCAAGTTTTCGGCCATGGCCTTGATGATGCTTTTCAGCTTCACCATATCGGTGGTATCGCGCTCAAACGTGCGTTCGATGGAAATTGATTTCCGCTCGTGATACGGGATAACGGGCGTGTTATCAATGGCATGGGTTTTCTTCCAAAGCGTGATGCCAGGTTTGCCCATCACGCGTTCCATCAGTTCCATCGGCATGTCCTGCACGGTCTTTACTTTCTCCACGCCCATGCTGCGCAGCATGCGGTAAGTCTGGTCGCCCACTTGTGGGATCTTCTTGATGGAAAGCGGTGCGAGAAACGGCATTTCCGTGTCCTTCGGAATTTCCCGATGGTTGTTCGGTTTAGCTTCACCTGTTCCCACTTTGGCCACGGTTTTACTCGTAGAAAGCGCAAACGAAATAGGAAGCCCCGTCTCTTTTATGATGCGTCCGCGCAATTCCTGCGCCCATTTGTAGCAACCGAAAAAACGGTCCATTCCCGTAGCGTCAATGTAAAACTCATCAATGCTCGATTTCTCATACAAGGGCGATTCCTCCTTGATGATCTCCGTCACATCGTTGGAGAATTTGCTGTACGTGCCGCTGTCGCCCCGTATTACAATGGCTTCAGGACAAAGTTGCCGCGCCATTTTCATCGGCATAGCAGAATGAATTCCGAAAGCCCGCGCTTCATAACTGCACGAAGCCACCACGCCACGGTCCGTAACGCCACCCACCAAAACAGGTTTCCCGACCAATCGGCTATCGATCAGTCTTTCACACGAGATGAAAAACGTATCAAGGTCGATATGGATGATGGATTTCATTTTGAAATAGTCCACGGTTGATAGACGACAGTCCACGGCTTGGCTCTGTGGACGATGGACTGAATGCTATGGATCTTATTCATTACTTCAATTTCTTCATTACCGCATAGCCTCATGATCTATTTACTGACCATTTCCGCCAATTCTCTCAATCCTATCACCTCTATTTCTGAGTTCAAAGGATAGCGTTCATCGCCTGAATAGACAATGAATGCTCTGTCAGGTTGCAGATCTTCCAAGGCATTGAAAAAACCTTTGGTCGGTTTCGGTGCCAAGCCCAGTTTTACCTCAATTGCCCATAATCCTTCAGAACCACCGAGTTCCAACACAAGGTCCACTTCAGCACCATCAGCGGTCCGATAAAAACTGGCCTTTGCATGTTCGGGTGCGGCTGCCAGTATGTTCTCAATTGCAAATCCCTCCCAACTGGCTCCCACAACCGGATGTCCGGCCAAGGTGTCGGAATCTCGGATTCCCAGTAGAGCATGAAGCAATCCACTGTCCCGCACATACGTTTTAGGAGACCTGACGAGCCGTTTTCCAACATTTTTGTGAAAGGGCATCAGCCTTCTCACCAACAACAGGTCGGTCAGTAAACTGATATAACTGGTAACGGTGGGAGATGTGACTGAAAGCCCGGACGCCAATCGGGAACTGTTCAATAATGTTCCCTGATTATGGGCCAGCATGGTCCAAAGCCGTTCCAAGGTCTCTGACGGGATCCTCGGGCCGAACTGAGGAACATCGCGTTCAAGATACGTTCGGACGAAGTTGCGTCTCAGGTTGAAACTCTGTTCTTCGGAGTTTGCCAAATAGCTATCGGGAAAACCACCTCGAAGCCAAAGTCGGTTCATCGAATTCAGATCATGTCCCACCTCCAGTACATCAAATGGTCCCATATCGATATAGGAGATGCGACCGGCCAATGTCTCGCCCGATTGTCTGAGGAGGTCGATGGCGGCTGAACCGAGAATTAGAAACCGCTTGTTGCGATTGCCTGTCCTTCGCCCTTCATCGATCAATCCGCGCATGGGCTGAAATATATCTGGCATACGATGGATCTCATCCAAAATGACCAGTTTATCCGCATGCTGTCGAAGAAACAGTTCAGGATCACTGAGCTTGTTGCGGTCGGTCATCGACTCCAGATCCAAGTAAATGGAAGGTGTCTGTTCATGAATGAAATGAGCCAGCGTGGTCTTGCCCGCTTGGCGAGGTCCCAAGAGGGCTACAGCATCCTGACTGTCCAATGCCTCTATCACTTTCGATGTTATTCTTCTTACTACCATTACCGTAAATTTAAATTTTAATTTTAAATATACGGGGTTAATGAAGACTCATTGCTCCGGTCAGCCTCATACAACCTTTGACCGACCAACTTCCGATTCGCACCCTTCATTCCATTTTCCACAGCAACATTCGCAACGCGCGTATTGGGCGTTTCGATGTTGATGTTCGGAATGCGCTCCAAATACTCCGTTTCCAAACTGATGTGGCCGAATTCCTCGGTCACTTTTCCGCGCAACTTGTAAATGCCTGGCCCACGGAACGGATACTTATCAGCCACATTCGGGAACTGCACGCTATTGATCCATTGCCCTTCGAGGTCGATGAGATTACCGAAGGTCATGTACTTGCCATCGCTGGTATGCGTGCCGCGAACATGAACCCGATAACCGATGATCTCCACGGTCTCGTTCACGCGCTGGTTCATTTCGGCTACCGTAAGTGTTGGCAGACCAGTTTTGTCAATCAGGTCGAACGGTGAAATGGTAACGGGGAAACCGAGCAGTTCCATTTCATCATAGGCATTTTCCAGTTCATGATACCAGAGTTCGGGCAATCGGAATTCCTTCACTTCAGCATCGAAGAGTTTGCGAACAGGCCGAGAAACTTTGGTGTGTCCAAGTAGAAAATGCGCATCCCACAGCAATGCTTTTTTGTCCAAACCTGTAAACCGCAATGCGCCAATTCGGATGAGAATACGCAACTGTTCCAACGAAACAGGAACGCGTTTCACCACATCACGCAGGTCTTGGAATGCACCATTTTGGTGACGCTCCATCAAAAGTTGTTTCAGCGTTTCTGCTTCCAGCCCAGCAATCATTCCCAATCCGATGAAAATGTCTTTGCCGTAAATGTTTGCTCCGCTATTGCTACGGTTCACGCACGGCAAATGAATTTTCGCGCCATGCAGTTTGGCTTCGTGCAGATACAGTTCCTTCGAGTAGAAGCCGCCACCGTTGTTCACTGTGGCCACCATGTATTCAAGCGGGTAATGTGCTTTTAAGAATAGCGCCTGAAAACTCTCTACCGCGTAACTGGCGGAGTGACCTTTCGCAAACGCAAAATTCCCGAAACTCATAATCTGTTCCCAGATCTTTTCAATCGTTTCCTTCGGATGACCTTTCGCAATGCAATTGCTGAAAAACTGATCTTTCACCGACCAGAATTCGTTGCGCTCACGGAATTTCCACGACATGCCTCTGCGCAGCGTGTCGGCTTCTTCCAACGTGAGGTCGGCAAATAGGTGCGCCACTTTCAGTACATCTTCTTGATACACCATCACCCCGAAAGTGTCGTGCAGAATGGAGTACAAATCAGGCAGTTCGGCCTCGGCCGCTTTGCGCCTTTCTTCATCCTGAAACCGCAGAATGTACTCGCGCATCATGCCGCTTTTCGAAACGCCTGGACGGATGATGGAACTGGCCGCCACCAAGCGGTTGTAATCTTCGGCTTTCAACTTGGTGAGCAACATCCGCATGGCAGGCGATTCCACATAAAACGCACCGACCGTTTTGCCCGTTTTCAGTAGCTTTTTGATGGCAGGGTCTTCCTTGAATTTCGGAATATCATGCACATCAACATCCAAGCCCTGATTTTCTTTAATGATGGAAATGCTGTCTTTGATTTTGCCCAGTCCGCGCTGCCCGAGAATGTCGAATTTGTGCAGGCCAACATCCTCCGAAACGTACATATCGAACTGCGTGGTCTGAAAACCTTTGGGCGGCATGAACGTGGCGCCATAATAATGGATATCGCGCTCGGGAATGAGAATGCCGCTGGAATGCACCGTGGTGTGGTTCGGAAAACTCTGAATGCGCGCACCGTATTTCAGCACGAGTTTCGAGAGATGGTCGAGTGAATTGATGTTGGTGTAGCGGTCGTTCAGTCGGTCAATTTCATCGGCTGGCAGGCCAAGTACCTTTCCTAATTCGCGGTTTACTGAACGGTTTTTGAACGTGGAATACGAACCGAGCAAAGCCGCCTTCGGATACGTGTTGAAAATGTAGCGCGTCACATCTTCGCGGTCGGTCCACGAAAAATCAATGTCAAAATCGGGCGGGTTTTTCCGTGATGGATTGATGAACCGTTCGAAGTAGAGGTCGAGTTCGATCGGATCGACATCGGTTATACCGATTAGATAGGCCACCATGCTGTTGGCACCGCTTCCGCGCCCAACGTGGAAATAACCTTGGCTTTTAGCGTAATTGACAATGTCATGATTGATGAGGAAGTAGCTGTAGAACTTCTTCTTTTCGATGATGTCCAACTCTTTCTGAAGTCGCTCCAGAACCGTTCGGTCAGCATTCGGATAACGGTACGGAAGTCCTTCCTGACAAAGCCGTTCCAGTTCTTCTTTGTCTTCTTGAAACGAATCTTTAAAGTGATGTTGATTGTGTGAGGCCTCGTAATTCCCGAACTCAAAACTCACATGGCAATCCTGTAACAGCCGTTCGGTATTTGCGATGATGTGTGGGAATTCTGCAAACGCTTTTCGCAGGTCATCGCAATGCCAGAAAACGTCTTTTTCTGTGGACTGTTCCTCGGCTGGCAATCGGCTCAGTAGACAATTGTTGTCAATGGCGCGCAGTAGTCGATGTGTATTGAAATCACGCTTGTTACGGAACGTCATCGGTTGCAACACAACCAGTTTTTCTTTCTGCTTTGCCCATGGAGAAAGCTGTAATCGCATCAGTTCTGTGGGACGAATGCCAATGAATTCGTTTTCGCGCAAGCCAAAAAAAAGACCCCCTCCCCGCTTCGCGGTACTCCCCCTTTTCAGGGGGAGAGCTGGTGCGTTGATCTGATGTTTGTAGTATGCTTGATTCGGAGTGCCGTTCCCCTCCTTGGAAGGAGGGGTGTCCTGAAGGGACGGGGTGGTCATTTTCATCCATTGCTCAAACGGATAAATGACATACGCATGCTGGAATTCAGGTGCGCGGTCGGAAACCTCAATTTCACCCATTAACTGCTGCGAAAGATGCCTGTTGATCTCTGCAAAACCATCATTGTTTCGCGCCAGTGCCACATACTTGGTCTGCGTTCCTTTTTTGAAATCGACCCCGACAACGGGATGGATGTCAAATTCTCGCGCTTGCCGTAAAAAATCGAGACACGCGGCCGAACTGTTCACATCCGTCAGTGCCACAGACCGCGCACCTGCCCGAACGGCAATTTCCAGCAGCTCTTCGGTCTTTACCGTGCCGTAATGGAAGCTGTAATATGTGTGAGTGTTTAGAAGCACGAAATTCTAAATCCGAAACAGGTTCATGTTCAATAGTCCATTGTCGACAGTCCACGGTTCACAGTTGATGGTTTTTCTGTGGTCTATGGACTGAATGCCATCGACTTTTCCTTCCCATTTTTCAGCGGAAAGGGCATTCAAGGTAGTTGATAGTTGTGGTTCGATCGGCCTTTCGTTGATAACTTTTAGGCCAAGTTCAGGCGGCAGACCGTAATCTATTTGAGTGGGTCAAAAACTGTGAAAGTCGACCAAAAAACCTCTACCGAAACTTGGTTTTCAATTCAGTTCTTTGATAAGCGTAGTGCCTTCTTTTCACGCAAACCGGCTGAATCCCTCTGAAAACATCAATCTGTCTCCAGCTAAAGTTTCAAGTTGATCTTTAACATTTTGCGATACGAAAATGCAGTTATCATATATCCAAACATTTTCGTCCAAAATCATATCAGAACTTATTTTTTCGGGAAAGATTTCATTGCCGATGATGACTTCTGAATAATCGTTCCACTTATCGCCCGTGGATTGTCTTTCTATTGAAACCGATTCCAACCGAATTTCATTTCTTAGAATTGAGTGCAAAGTTTCAGCAATGTCATTTCGCACAAGAGTATGTTCATGTCCCGAAATGATTAACGGGAACTCATCAAATTCAATGACTTTGAAAATTCCATTTTCGGAACGAAAAAGTTTAAGTCGCGAGCAATTTTTGTTTCCCACATGATAGACTGATGCCGCTCCCATTTAAACACATGCTAACCATTGAACAAGAGAACGCTACGTTAGGCGAGAATCCGCCTCAGCATCATCAAGGCCATTTTTTCTTCAGAGACCATTTTGCCGTCAGCAAGATAAACAGCCGAAACATCCTCCAGCAATTTATCCAACGCTACTTTATCTGAAACATAAGACTCCTTGTACATGAGCAGTCTATCGACACATTGCGAGTCAGACAGGTCGTTGAACTCTTTTTGCATCCTATTGACCAGATCGACATCGAACCTGTTATACAAGAAATCCAATTCCTTGCTTACCACTTGTTGGTCTGAATTGGCCGCATACACAAGAACAAACGCCAAAAACTCATTATAACTCCAATGTGCCATATCGTTACTTTCACAGTTATTCGTGAAATATAGAAACTAATCCTCAGTCACGTTTCAACATGCTTCCACATCAACAATCCAAAATGAAATGGCTTTCGACCATTTTCTGATGCTGCAAACGCTCAATGGGTTCTCTCAACCAGACCTGCAGGCAGCAATGGATCTTCAATATTCCAACCCTGATTCTGCCATTGCTCTGGCAACGGCCATTGCCGAAAAGACCCATGATGCAACCCTCGAAGGAAATGCTTAGGAGGTGGTAGGGATTTCCGACTGGGTAAGGGATTGGATCAGTGGATTGGAAAGGTGCGGTAGGTCACAGTACTTGATCAACGCACCACGAAATTTGCACCATGAATCCGAACACAAAAAAGCAACTCACGTCTTGGGTATTTGCATCGCTTACACTTGGTCTTGCCCCGTTCTTCCCAGAACCACATATTGTAGGTAAGATACGTTGGGTGGCGGGTGGTGCCATCGGTATGACGGGCATGGATTGGTTCGACCTCGTTTTCCATGGTTTCCCGTGGGTGTTCCTCGCTTTCTTTATCGGAAAGGCTGCGTGGGAAATCTTCGGCACAAAAAAAGCCGCTCAATAAGCGGCTCTTTTCAATTCCATTTCCGAATGGGTCATTCCCAGATGATCTTGTCTGGAGAATTGTACCATTCTTCGTACCGTGCCTTGTAGATCTTCTCGATCGGATTCCGCTTGATTTTCATGGTTGGTGTGAGCAACTCATTCTCCACCGTCCAAGGTTCTTTGACGATGATCGCCTTCTTGACCTGTTCATGGTGATCCAGATCTGGATTCACATGATCCAACGTTTTCAGAATACTGTCCTCGATCTCATTCTTCGATTTTCCAGCTGCGGATTCTGAAGTGACGATCAGCGCAATTGGTTGTGGAATACCATCTCCGACCACACATACCTGCTCAATATCTGAGTTCTCAGAGATGTCCATTTCAATGGGCGATGGTGCCACATATTTCCCTTTGGTGGTCTTGAAAAGGTCCTTCACACGCCCTGTGATCTTCAAGAATCCCTGCTCATCAATGTAGCCTTCATCTCCCGTTCGCAACCAACCATCAACCAGCGTTTCCGCGGTCATTTCTGGCTCCTTGTAGTAACCATCCATCAACGCTTCATGCTTGATGAGAATTTCCTTCACATCACTCAATTTCACTTCGCAATCTGGCAGCGGCTGACCTACATAACCCACCTTGATGGCATCGTTACGCGTAACGTGGCTGTAGCAACAATTCTCCGTCATGGCATAAGCCTCCTGAATGTTGATGCCCAATTTGGCGAACCATTCGATGAGCGAAGCTGGCGTTGGGGCCGCACCGGTAAAGACATTCGGAGCTTCCTGCAACCCAAGTCCTGACTGGATCTTCTTCTTCACAATTCCATTCAGAATTGGAATTTTCAGGAACAGATCGAGTTTTTTCTGTGGCATCTTGGCCAGAATTCCCTGCTGGAACTTGGTCCAGATACGCGGCACACCAAGGAAAACCGTTGGCTTCGATTCGGCCAAGTTAGCTGCAAACGTATCCAGCGATTCTGCGAACGAAACCTGACTTCCTGTGTAGATGCTTCCCATCTCCACCAACAGTCTTTCTGCAATGTGGCACAGCGGCAGGTATGAGAAAAATCGCTGTGTATGCGGCTCCAATTTCAACTCATTCATGGCTTTCTCGGCCGCCCAACCAAAGTTGTAGAACTTGTGCATCACGCCTTTCGGCATACCTGTCGTTCCAGATGTGTAGATGATGGTGGCCATGTCCATCGGGTTGCGTTGCACATCTTCCGTTATCGGCTCCACGTCTTTTACCAGATCATACCATTCATCGTACCCTTCCTCCGTATAAAATGGGAATGCAATGCACTTCACATTCTGTGGAACACCGGGCCGCATGTTTTCCCAACCATCCAATTTCCCTACGAAAAGCAACTTCGATTCGCTGTGCTCCAAGATCTGCTTCACCGTATCCTCGTTCAGATTCGGGTACATCGGCACGCCACAGTAACCGGCCATTTGAATAGCGAGGTCGGAGATGATCCAATGCGCGCAGTTCTTGGAGATGACCGCGATCTTCGAACCTGGTTCGTAGCCCAATCCTTTCAGATAAGCTGCCATCTTGCGCACTTCCTGTCCCGTTTCTTTCCAGGTCCATTCTTTCCATTGCCCGTTGATGGGTTGGCGCATGTAAACCATATCCGGGGATTCTTTCTCCCAGCGGTACAGCATGTCTAAAGGAAGTGGGTAGCTCATTTATTCGGATGTTTTATTTGAGGTTGATGCAATAAAAAAGGTCGCTTGATAATTATCAAGCGACCAAAAATAAGATTTCACCGAAATCAAGCAAGATGAAGCTTCGGGAAGCAGCCTCTGCTTAAGCCATTTTCTGAGCCAATACGGAATTGTACGTTTTGGAGGCTTCGCTCACATGCCCAAATTCATCACCGTCAATGGTCATTTTATTGTCTGATGTCACAGTTCCGAGAAGTGTGAAGTCCACTCCCGAAGCAGTCATCATTTCAACGAATTGTTCCTGATCTTCTGGCGAAACAGAAACCACTGCGCGGCTTTGGCTTTCCCCGAACAGGAAGGCATCTTTTCTGATCTCGTCATCTGTCTCAATCTCAAATCCGAAACCGTTCGGCATCGCGCTTTCAAACAGCGTGACGAAAAGGCCACCGTCAGAAACGTCATGAACGGACTTCACAGCTTTGCTTCGGATCAACGAAAGAATCTGCTGCTGGAAATCGAACTCTTCATCCAGGTCGATGTGTGGCGCAGGCGAACCTTTCACGCCACGGAAACTGTAGAGATACTCCGATGAATTGACATCATTTCGAGAAGTGCCGACCAAGTAGATAAGATCACCTGCATTCTTGAAATTCAAGGTCATGCGATCTTCCTTATCAGTAAGAATTCCCACCATTCCAATAGTTGGTGTTGGGAACACTGGTTCCGTTTTGTCCTTGAAAACAGATTGATTGTAGAAGCTCACGTTACCGCCCGTAACAGGTGTATCGAACTTGCGGCATGCTGCGCCCATTCCTTTGATGGCACCCACAAATTGCCAGTAGACTTCTGGCACGTACGGGTTTCCGAAGTTCAGACAGTTCGTCACTCCAGTTGGTTCTGAACCCGTGCAAACCAAGTTTCTTGCAGCCTCAGCCACCGCGATCTGCGTTCCTTTTTCTGGATCGGCATTGATGTAGCGCGAGTTGCAATCCACCGTCATGGTCAGCGCACGTTTGCTGTCTTTCAGGTTGACAACGGCAGCATCTGATGGCGCATTCGTGCTCATATTCACAGTTCCCACCATGCTATCGTATTGCTCGGTTACCCAATTCTTGGACGCGATATTCAAGTGACCGATCAAGTGCCAAGCGGCTTCCTTGTAATCTTCAGGTTCAGAAAGCTGATCGATGTTGAACTTCTGGAATTCAGCGTAGTAGGCTGGCTCTTTGTATTCTCTCTCGTAAACGGGCGCACCTCCACCAAGAACCAAGTCCCAAGCTGGAATTTCAGCCTTCAATTCTCCGTGCATGTAGTAGCGAAGTGTTCCGCCTTTTTCGCCAAGGTTCGGAGCGGTTACCACACCGATCTCCACGCAGTTCAGATCCCACTTATCGAACACGGCCAGCACATCTTCCTCGCGGCCTTTCTCAACCACGATCAGCATTCGCTCCTGCGATTCACTCAAAAGAATTTCCCAATCGAGCATATTCTCCTGACGCGTTGGAACTTTATCCAACCAAATGTCCATTCCGTGGCCGCCTTTCTCGCTCATTTCTGAAGTAGAACAAGTGATTCCCGCCGCGCCCATATCCTGCATACCGATAACGGCTCCAGTTTCAATTACTTCCAAAGAAGCTTCCAACAATAATTTCTCTTGGAATGGGTCGCCAACCTGGACTGCTGGAAGATCGCCAGCACTTTCTTCCGTGATGTCCTTACTCGCGAAAGCGGCACCATGAATTCCGTCTTTTCCGGTAGAGGAACCGACAATGAAAACTGGGTTTCCAACTCCATGAGATGTTGCTGAAACCATCTTACCAACTTCCAGCGTTCCAACAGACATGGCGTTCACCAACGGATTCTGATTGTAGCATTCATCGAAGAAAACTTCTCCACCAACGGTCGGGATTCCGAATGAATTGCCGTAATCGCCAATTCCTTTCACCACACCTTTTACCAACCATTTGGTCTTATCAAGGTCTGGATTTCCGAAACGCAATGAGTTTAACTGTGCGATCGGACGCGCACCCATGGTAAATATATCGCGGTTGATGCCGCCAACACCTGTTGCCGCGCCTTGGTAAGGCTCCAAAGCCGATGGGTGGTTATGACTTTCGATCTTGAAAACACACGCTAAGCCATCACCAATGTCCACCATACCCGCGTTTTCCTCGCCCGCTTCCACAAGCATTTTCGAACCTTCGCGCGGAAGCGTCTTCAACCACGTAATGGAGTTCTTGTAGCTACAATGCTCACTCCACATCACCGAAAAAATGCTCAACTCCGTGAAGTTGGGCGTTCGGCCAAGAATGCCTTTGATCTTCTCGAATTCCTCTGGGAGCAATCCAAGTTTCTGGGCTGTTTCTACGGTTGTGAGTTGGTCGGTTGAGGTACTCATGTCGGCTGGAAATACGTTCGAATTGTGCTGCAAAAGTAACCAACGCATGTGTTGTGGGAAGTCGAGGTCGCCATCCCTTATAGATGAGTTTTCAACATGGCAAGGGTGTATGGTTCTACGCCCTTACATCATGGAAACCGATTACATTTGGTTGCATGTATCATTTGGAGGGCACGCTTCTGACACTCGCATACACGGCATTCTTCCTCTTCCTTATCGGAAAGATGAAGTTCTTCCGTATGGGTTCAGTTCCTGTCAGATGGTTTCAGGGTGCATTCGTACTCAAAGTGCTGAGCGGCTTTCTGCTCTACCTCATCTACACGTATTACTACACCGACCGCAGCACGGCCGACATCTGGAAATACTATGACGATGCGATGGTGATGTTCTCGGCCTTGCCGGAAAGACCGATGGATTACCTGCAAATGCTGATCGGTTGGGGCGCGGATAATCGCGAACGGTTCACCGCTTACTACGACCTGATGAGCCATTGGGACAAGCCGTACCACTACGGGGTTGCCAACGATACACATCTGATTATCCGTTTCAATGCTTTCGTCCGATTGTTCTCCATGGGGCATTACAACGTTCATAACGTGGTGGCGAATTTCCTTGGGTTGATCGGCCTGACGGGTATTTTCCACTTCCTGAGGCGGATGAATCCAAGCAAAGAGCGTTGGTTTTTCTTGGGCGTCTTCCTCATGCCTGGAATGATGTTCTGGGCTTCTGGCGTGCTTAAAGAACCGCTGCTACTTCTCGGTCTTGGGCTTCTACTCCTTTCGGTACTCCGATTTTCAGAATCTGGAAACTTCATCAAAGGAATCATGCTTGCTGGCATTTCATTGTGGTTGTTGCTTTCGGTAAAAAGTTATGCGCTGCTCGCAATAATGCCTGGTATCATTGGATGGAGGATAAGCTCGAAATGGCCAAAATTCCATCCTGCGTTGGTATTTGGCGGAATGTATCTGCTGCTGTTTTTGGGAGCGGTTGCGCTGGAACAGGTAAACCCCGAAAAAGGCGTTGCACCGCGATTGGCCAAGAAGCAGATTGAGTTCTACCAGTTGGCAGAAGGTGGAACGTACGTTCGGGTCGCAAGTGGTGATACGCTGTATATCCAAGCCGAGGATTATGATGCCATTCATTTTGAGGCTGACCGCGATGATGCTTCGCTTCTAAAAGATGTTTCTGCGGTTGCGTGGCAAGATGCCAAACAGCCGAATGCTACAGAAAAAATGCTTCCAACTGGGACGGAATTCTATGTGGTGCTCGATTATGGAAGAACGGGAAGTACCATTGACATTCCCAAATTGGACGACAGCATTTGGAGTATTGTCAAAGCTTCACCCGCTGCGCTGATGAACGCGCTTTTCCGCCCGTTCCCTTGGCAGATCGATTCTCCGTTCATGCTGCTTTCAGGATTGGAAAACCTGATCGTTCTGCTCCTGATTCTGCTGGCAATTATCCTGTTTGACAGAAATGGGCTTTCCAGCCCGACCTTCTATCTGGCCGTTGGATTCGCGGTTGTGATTCTCCTCCTGACAGGACTGGTTACTCCTGTTGTCGGGGCAATTGTGCGGTATAAAGTTCCTGCACTGCCGTTTCTGGTTTGCGCGCTTATTGCTCTGATTAAAACCGAAAGCCTTGGAGGTTTTCTGAAACGACTTCTTCCGAACAGCATTGTGCGATTATTTGAGAATCGGAACTGACAGGAATACTCCGAATTCCTTCGGAAAGTGAACACTGATGCGGCCGTGGACCGCGCCCTGCTCATCATAGAATTTGGCGCGTTGCGATAGTGGAACGATGGCTTCGTGCCAAACATTCGGATGGATGTAAAGCCCTTTGCCTCCTTCCACTAAGAATGCTTTGAAATGCTCTGGTTTCACATCATCTCCTGGCAACGCCAATGCCGTCATGAACGAATCGCAGCCTTCCAATGGAAAGAACAATTGTCCGCCATCGGGATGGTAGTTTGCATGCCAAAGCAGCACACGTTCAGGCTTGTCGGTTGAGATTTCTGAAGCATCTTTCGGGTTCTTGCTCCACCCGAAAACATACTGCGAATTCACCGCATCGTTCTTTCCTTTGAACACATCACCTTCCCAATAAAAGGTGAAATCGCCCGAAACCGTTCCCGCTTCATCACCCGTTCCTTCGTCCACCTCGCGCCAACCTTGCGCTGGCCACCGGACGATCTCCAGCGGATAATTCTTGTACTCTTCAGGCTCAACGATCTTGCCGTAGCCTTCCAAACTTTCAGGCGTAGCCTTGATGATCTCTACTTCGTGCCATGGCAATTCGCCTGGCACATCTGGATTGAGGTAATCGAGTTTCATGACCCAAATCTATTCGAATCAGGAATCATTTACCTTCGTACGTGTGAAGAAATCGTGAACATCTCTGAACGAAAGGTGTTTGCACCAAAATCATCCATCATGAAAAACCTACTACCAATAACGCTGATTTTTCTGGCCGCATGCGGCACACAGCAAAAACCAACTGAAGTGGAAGAAACTCCGGAAGAGCCGAATATCGTTTCGGAAGAGATCACCTACCAGGCGGACAGCATTACCATGAAAGGAGTGCTTTTTTACGATGCGAATCAGACCGAAGCAAGGCCAGGAGTTCTCGTTGTACACGAATGGTGGGGATTGAACGAGCATCCGCTCAATTCTGCCAAGAAGTTGGCCGAACAAGGCTACGTGGCGTTTGCGCTCGACATGTACGGAGATGGTAAACACGTGGAAACACCTGACGAAGCAGCCGCTTTGGCGGGCTCCATTTACAAGAATTTTGATGGCGCCATTGAGCGATTCAATGCTGCGGAGAATGTGCTTAAAAGCAATGAGCATTGCAATCCGGAGGAGATCGCGGCCATCGGTTTCTGCTTCGGTGGTGGCGTTATTCTGAACATGGCGCGCCAAGGTGCTGACCTCGATGTGGTGGGCAGTTTCCATGGAAGTTTGGATCCTGTGAAGAAAGCCACAGAAGGAATTTTCAGCGGGAAGATATTGGTGATGAATGGCGAGGCCGACAAACTGGTTTCGCAGGAAAGTATCGATGCGTTCAAAACGGAAATGGACAGCGCGAAGGTCGACTACACCTTTATTGATTATCCAGGCGCGATGCATGCATTCACCAACCCGAAGGCAACAGAAGTTGGTGAGAAGTACAATCTTCCCATCGCTTACAACAAGCAGGCTGACGAGGAATCGTGGGCCGCTCTCGAAAACCTTCTACAGGAAACTTTCAATTAATCCAGCTGCGCGAGAATGTATTTCTCGTCATGCTGCGTGAGGTCGAGACCGATCTCTTCCGCTTCCTCACTCACGCGAAGCGGAATAATGGCGTTTGTGATGTAATACAACAGGTACGAACCGAAGAACGTGAACGCACCTACGATCACCAATGCAAGCATGTGATTGAGAAACAGGTCCGTTTCGCCCGTGATGAGGCCACCATCCAGTGCAAAAACCGCTGTCAGGATCATTCCCACAATTCCACCCAAACCGTGGCACGGGAATACATCCAGCGTGTCATCCAAGGTGGATTTTGACTTGATGTGAACCGCAATATTGGAGATGATGCTGGCAATGATTCCGATGGCGATACTCGCCCCAAAACTCACAAAACCTGCGGCTGGCGTAATGGCCACCAGACCGACAACCGCACCGATGCTTCCGCCCAACGCAGAAGGCTTTCGGCCTTGCGATGAATCGAAAACCAACCACGCCAACATGGCCGCTGCTGAAGCCAAATTTGTGTTGACGAAAGCACTTACCGCCAAACCATCTGCCGCCAAGGCTGAACCCGCGTTGAAACCGAACCATCCGAACCAAAGGAGACCTGTTCCGAGCAATACATAAGGAATGTTCACGGGCGTGTTCTCCACTTTTTCCATGTGCACTTTTCTGCGCCCGAAGAACATGGCACCGGCCAACGCGGCCATTCCTGCCGAGATGTGAACCACGGTTCCGCCAGCGAAATCGAGTACGCCCCATTTATAAAGGAATCCTTCGGGATGCCAGGTCCAATGCGCCAATGGCGTGTAAATGAAAAGGCAGAACAGCACAATGAAAAGGATGTAGCCCCAGAACTTGATGCGCTCGGCAAATGCACCTGTAATGAGCGCTGGCGTGATGATGGCAAACTTCAACTGGAATGCGGCAAAAAGCACGAATGGAATTCCCGTGGCTATCTCAGGATGTGCCGCAGTTCCAACATTATCGAACATGAAAAAGGTGCGCGGATCACCAATAATGCCTCCGATGCTGTCTCCGAAACTCAAGCTGAAACCGACCACGAACCACACAATGGTGATGACACCCAACGCCACAAAACTCTGCAGCATGGTAGAGATGATGTTCTTGGCGGAGACCATTCCGCCATAGAAATAGGAAAGCCCTGGGGTCATCAACAACACAAGGCCCGAAGCGGAAATGAGCCAAGCAATATCGCCCGAATTGAAATCACCTCCTTCAGGATGCGTGGTTGGATAAAAGGCTGCAAAAAGCCCTACCAGAATCATCAAGAGAAGCGAAACTCTTGCATATGTTTTACTCATTTTCCTTCCCATACCTCAGAAATTTTCAATCTGACCGCAAAGAAAATGAGTTTTTAAGCCACTTACCCCTTTAAAAACAGGGGTCTTATCAATTATTTTTCACAATTATCACATCCATTACAAAACTCACTGGGATAAAGGGAAATAGATCGGATTCCGCTGATTGAATTTCCGGATGTAAAACATGGACGCCTGCTTTTGGTCGTGGCGCGATTTGTCTTCGAACTCATTCTGAAGCGGTCGGTCGTACGCCAACAACTGGTCAAGAAGTTCTGGGGCGATGGTGCTGAGATCGCCTGTTCCCAGCTCGATCAACTGTCCTGACGAAAAATCCAACAGGAAATGAATGTTCACCGCCTCATCGTAATAGCCGCCATTACTTGGGAAGCCTGGATTTCCATACATGCCACCCATGCTACCAAAACCTCCCATTCCTCCGTAACCCATGCCCATGCTTGGTGACGGTGGCATAAATCGCGTCACGATGACCGTTGCAGTGAAATAGCTGTACGCACCGATGGAAAGGATCGGAAACCACTGGTGGTCACGCCAATCCTTTGAACCTTGAACCGTGTTGATGCCGATGTAGATCTTATTGTTCTTACAGAATCCCCAAACGGAACGGGTGTCCACAATTCGTTCCTCCAACAAATTGTCGAAATAGACCACCGAATCGGTATCGAGCACCATATCCAGATAGTCATCATTCCGAATGTCCAACTCGCTATAAATGTGCGTTATATCGATCGGATTGTTGTTCTTGAAATCCTCGAAGGTGAGATAGACTCCTTCCTTAAACTGAAAATCGGGATTGTAAGCCACCTTTTGCTGCCCGTTGGAGAAAAGGGGAATCAGAAAAACGAAAAAGGAAATATGGAAGAACCGAACCATTCAATACACCTTTACGGTATCCTGAACCGTAACCGTATCGACCTCAGTTTGGTTCACTTCAGTTTTCTCATCAGGATGGTTTGGGAGATACCAGAACCACATGGTCAGGAACGCCAACACGAACGCAATGATGCCTGATAAGAAGAAAAGCCGTTTGAACATGATGCAAATGTAGGATTTACCCCTCTGCCTTCGGCATCTCCCCAAAGGGGAGAAACTCGCCTACTGACGAAAACTCCTCGATCAATAACCTATTTTTGCCTCTTGCATGAAGAACTATCTATCACTCGTCAAGTTCTCTCACACCATTTTTGCCATGCCGTTCGCCATGATCGGCTTCTTTGTGGCAGTACAACTTACGCAGGCAAGTTTTGAGTGGCATCTTTTGCTGAAAGTGGTGCTCTGCATGGTTTTCGCGCGGAACGCGGCCATGGCTTTCAACCGCTACATTGACCGCAATATTGATGAGAAGAACCCACGCACGGCTATCCGCGAGATTCCGGCCGGCATCATCAATGCCAACGCAGCCCTTTGGTTTGTGATCGCCAATTCGGTGGCGTTTGTCATCACCACGTATTTCATCAATCCGTTGTGCTGGGCGCTTTCGCCTGTTGCGCTGGCGGTCGTATTGGGCTACAGCCTCACCAAACGGTTTACCGCGTTGTGTCATCTCATTTTGGGGCTGGGATTGAGCCTCGCCCCGATCGGAGCCTACTTGGCCGTGGTGGGAAAATTCGACCTTCTTCCCCTACTCTTTTCGTTTGCCGTGCTTTTTTGGGTGGGCGGTTTCGACATTATTTACGCCTTGCAGGATGAAGAGTTTGACCGCGAGAACGACCTTTTCTCCATTCCCGTTTGGCTTGGAAAATCAAAAGCACTGATGCTTTCGAATGCACTTCACGCCATAACTGCTGCGTTGCTGTTCTGGGCCGGAAGTTTGGGCGATTTCCATTGGTTGTACTGGATCGGCTACGCGATATTCATCTCGTTGCTCACTTACCAACACGCCTTGGTAAAACCGAACGACCTGAGCCGCGTGAACCTCGCATTTTTCACCACCAACGGAATTGCATCCGTCACATTCGCATCATTTGTAATCGCTGATCTTTTCATCCTGTGAAGACCGTTATCTGCATGCCTGGCGATGCGCTGCCAGAAGAATATTTCGATGTCCGCTATGAAATCCTGAGAAAACCGCTCGGTTCGCCAAAAGGTTCGGAACGACTTGGAGGGGACAACGAGGCCATCCATTGTTGGGTTGAGACCGAAGGGAAGATCGTTGCGGTAGGCCGTGCGCATTTGATCCCGGAAAATGCGGATGGAAGCGCCTACGACCAGAAGGCCAAAAGCGCGTGTCCGGCATTTGGGCCGCTTTGCGAAGACTACGAACCGATGGAGGATGACAGCGGCACCGAGATTCCTGTTGACGGACTTCGCCCAGCTGTTCAGGTTCGCGCCATGGGAACGTTGGATGATTTCCAAGGCGAAGGTTTCGCCAGTCAGGTTCTTGCCTCGCTGGAACAGGATAGCGTTAAACTTTGGAATGCCAGAACGGGCTGGTTGCAGGCTCGCATTGTGGCCATCCCGTTTTATGAAGCCAATGGCTGGTGCTGCTTCGGCCCTGAATACGAAGTACCGAACGTTGGCCCGCACGTAAGCATGTGGAAGAAATTGTAGAAATTCATTGGTCAAACCTTTTGATATGAGAATCCTTACCGCCCTGTTTTCAATCCTTACCGTTTTCTGTTTCGGGCAGAACGCCACCAAGCACAGTTTTACCTTTGAGAAAGGCGCTACCGTGAACATGTCGGCAGAAATGGAAGATTGGAACATCCATCTGCAGCATCTGGAAGCGCCAACACCCGGCATCAGCGGATTGCGGGCAGAACTTCATCAGAAGAAATTGCAGATCATGGAAATGTACCCTGCACAGGCTTCCGGTTCTGCTCGGGCAGCATCTGGCCCAACTCCCAATCTTGGAAACAACTTCGAGGGAAATACTTTTCAAGGCATACCGAATGACAACGACATGGCCATTTCGAAGGATAGCATTGTTGTGTCGGTGACCAACTCACGTATTCACATGTACAATGGCGTGACAGAAGAGCAGGTATTCTACCGCTCGTTGGGCGGATTCGTTCAGCCGTTGCACATCACGGGCAGCAAATTCGACCCGAAAGTGATCTATGATCCACAGAACGACCGTTTCATTATCATCTTCCTCAGTGGCTTTACAAATGCCAACAGTCACATCATGGTGGCTTTCAGCAAAACAAGCGACCCAACAGGCGATTGGAATCTGTATGCACTTCCGGGCAATCCGTTGAACAACGATACATGGTCGGATTATCCGGTTGTCGGCATTTCGGGCAAGGACCTCTACATTGGTGTCAACACATTTACAGACGGTTCTTCGAACAACTCCGGTTTCACCGAATCGTGCCTGTGGCAGATCGGGCTGCGCCAAGGCTACCTCGGTTATCAGCTCATCACCAATTACTACAGCGATATTCTTCCTTGGACACGAAGGTTGTTCAATATCACTCCGATGCCTGCGGCCGATGTGCCGTCTGCAGAGAACATGTATCTCATCTCTAACCGAAACACGGCCATTCATAACGATTCCATTTTCCTGTTGGAAGTGACCGGACGCGTGACCGACCCGAATACAGAACTGGTATTGAAAACACTTGTCACCGACCAGCCTTATGTTCTCCCTGTTCCTGCGCGGCAGGGTGGCGGCCAATGGTTCGACACGAACGACAGTCGGATCTTGGGAGGTTATGTGCTGAACGGGAGGATCCATTTCGTGCAAAGCTGCACCGACCCAAGCACCGGAACTTCAGGCATCTATCATGGTGTGATCGACAATATCGATGGTGTACCGAGCATGGTCTCCCGTATTTACAGCGAACCGGGGCTTTACTACGGTTATCCTAACATTTCGTGGTGCGGTCTGAGTTCGGACGATGAGCAATCCATCATCACATTCAATCACTCCAGCCAAACGGAACCTGCCGGATTCAGTGCCATCCATGTAAATGCATCGCTGGAGCCCTCAGCCCGATTGCAGATAAAAACGGGTGACAGTTATGTGGATGTAATGACAGACAGCCTGGAACGCTGGGGCGATTATTCGGGAAGTCAGCGATTGTATGACGAACCGGGAAAGGTTTGGGCTGTTGGCTCCTTCGGATCTAACCTACATGGACACGGAACTTGGATCGCAGAACTGACCACCCCAGACCTACTGACCGGAATTGCCAATGGCGAGGTCATTCATATTGATGCTTCAACCTTTCCGAATCCGTTTGCGGAGCAGATCAACGTGGTGTTCGACATTCCTTCAACCACTTTCCTTAGGCTGGAACTGGTGGATATGAGCGGCAGATTGGTAAAACTGCTGATGGAAGACCGCATCAAGGCCGGAAAGAACCGCATTTCTTTCAATGGTGCATTTCTCGAAAACGGCACCTACCTGATCAATGCTTACACCAAGGACGGACTCATGTTCAACAAAAAGGTGATCAAGCAATAATTGAAACGCGCACTTCTCCTCTTCTCAATTGTTTTGGTCGTGGTCTGTGCCGCGATCTGGCTCTGGTTGAACCGTCCCGTTCATTACCAACATGAACCAATCATTCTCGGACATGGCGGAATGGGAATCCGCTCATTGCTACCGCTCGATTGCAAGGCCGGGATCGATGAGGCGCTTTCGTACCCGATAGATGGAACAGAAATGGATGTGCAGATGACACGGGATTCTGTACTGGTGGCATTTCATGATGAAGATCTGGAAAGCAATACCGAGTGCAGCGGTCCCATCCACGAACGTACGTTTGAGGAACTGCATGATTGCCATAACCAAGGTTGGTTTACCAGCGAACCCATTTCCTCTTTGGAAGAAATTCTGAAGGACAGGCCACAAGGAACCACCTTCTCCTTAGACCTGAAGGCAGAAAGTGACAATGCCAAATTCCTGAATTCATATACGGACAAATTGATGCGGCTGACCAACAGATTTCCTCAGTACACGTTTCTCATGGAGTCGAATAACGAGAGCTTATTGAACTCATTGAAAGAGAAAGGTGCGAAAGCGGATCTCTACTTCTACGCTCAGAACCTCGAAACTGGAATAAAAACCGTTCTGAAAAATGGTTTCAAAGGCGTTTCAATTGACTTGAAGGCAGTTGACCAACCTGTACACGGAGTGATCAAAGGTCAAGGGGTGCGCATCATGCTTTGGGGCTGCGGTTCTGCCATTTCAAACCGAAAAGCAGTAGAACTTCAGCCGGATATCATCCAAACGGACGACATCCCTTCCATGTGCCGAATACTGAGGAGATAGGGAATTACTTTTCTAAGGTCAGGGTATAATCCCAGTTCTGGGTAGCATTTACAATAACCCGGTAAGATGCCTGTTGCTTATTGTCGGTATCCAGAATCCGTTCCCAGATCATGTCCGTATCATCCGTTCGTTTGATGATGATCTCTTCATCATTCGCCTCCCACTTGAAATCACCCACCTGATCGTAAACGGTTCCTGCAATGGTGAATGAATAGTTCTGCCTACCCTTTCCGTTACTTTCAAATTTTACGGTTCCAGTAGGTGTATCATCCGTAGCTGTAAAGATCGAAGCTCCATTGGAATTGTAGGTCCCTTCCACTTTGGTCACATTCCACGTACCGAACAGCGTCTTATCAAGATTCTTGTTGCAAGATGTAACCGTTACCACCGCAGCGGCCAATGACACCATCACTAATACTCGTCTCATCATAAACATTTGCACAAAGATATATATGCAAAACGCCCCTGACCCGAAAAGGATCAAGGGCGCCTTCAATTCAATTCATTACTTGTTGATCATCATTCGCTGTGTGAGCACATTTACGCCATTGGTAAGCGAATATGTGTAAACGCCCGATGGCAAGCTGCTTCCATCAAAGATGATCCTGTTCTCACCTTGCATAGCGGCAATGGACATGCGGGCCACTTCCCTACCTGCCGCATCGCGTACAATGAACTGATAGTTGGCGGTTTCGCCACTCTCAAAACGTATGGTCGCATTTCCTGATGTCGGGTTCGGAATGCTCTGTCCAAGAGAGAAACCGAATCTGTCAAGGTCTTCGATACCCAGGTATGGCCCGGTCAGGTCAAAGGTCTCTGATGCGGTGAAGTTATTGGCATCCACCACATTGATCGTGTACGAACCGGGAGTGAGATTAAATCGGTCCTCAGTGGTCGGGCCATCCGTCCAAGAAATAGTGTAGGGTGGCGTTCCTCCTGTAATGGTAACATCGATGTATCCGTAGATATAGTTGTTCTGCTGATCGACCGCAGGGTTGCTGACAGAACCTGTGACATGCAAGTTGTTCGTCAGGTCCGGATAGCAGTCCTTGAATGTGACAAGTATCGGATCACCGAATGCGGAACAATCGGAGTTGACCGCTGGGAAGTTGTTCGGCAATGGTGGAATGTGGAAGTTTACCACTACCGTTTGTCCCGGATTTGCTGTCAGATCGACACCAGGGATCAGGTATGATTCATCCTGTGTGATCAGGTTACAGCTGTCTGCCGAGTTGATCACCACGAAATCAGGAACGGACATGTCCAATGCTGTTGTGCCTGTATTGGTAATGCTGATGGTCCATTCTCCGTTCGGGTCTCCTGCATAAAGCGAGGTCAATGGAATACATGGAAGTCCACCGGCAAAATCAAGCAATTGCTGGTTGATAGGCAGCCCGAACGCAATGGCATCGTTGGCATTGAGCTGCGAACCGTCAGGGAATGTGAAGATCATTGGGAACAGTTCCCAGTTATCATCTACCGCAGAAAGGGAAGGGCAGATCTCAGCATACGGAGCACAGCCCTGAAGCGTATCATAGGTCAGCGGTGTCACATCCGGATCCTCAATGGCAAAGGGCGTAACGTAGTAACTTCCATTGATAATACTGTCTGCATTATTCGCACAGTTTCTGGTGAAATCAATCGTGGATCCAAAATTGGAAAGGATGTAACCGCCATCTTCAGCAGCGGTGGCACTTGCCTGATCCACCACCGGCCCCATGGCCTCTGGCGTAACTGCCCAAGCAACCGTAGAATACGGGTTGAGCGTGAATCCAGAAGCATCGAAGGTCACCACATCGCCACAGCAAAGCGTGTCGTTGGCCAATGGCTGCACCGTTGCCGGAAGACACAGCCAGTATTCTGTAGAAAGCTGTGAACTACAGGTTCCCTGATTGACGTAGATGGCTGTGAACGGCCCCACATTCCCAGAGGCTGGAAGCGTATCTCCGCTCTCGCCTTGGATCAGCGTTCCATCCAGATACCATTCCACACCATAGCCGTTCGGGTTGTTGGTCACCTCCAAGTTGGCAGTGGCACTGTTGTAAGTAATAACCGGAGGAAGCGGATACTGAAGAATCTGCACCAATTCAGAATCCGATTCAGCCTGACAGAAATAGGTCGTATCAACAATGATCAACGAATAATAGTAGGTCTCGTTGACCCACACCGCAACCGAATCTGAAATGAACGAACCGGACTTGAGCCATTGGTACTGGTAAGGACCAATAGGACCGCTGATAAGCACAGAATCACCTGTACATACATTCTGTCCTGGATCGAAACTCAGCTGAGGTTGAGCAGGGACCGGATAAACGGAAACGGTATCATCCGTCACGTAAACCGTATCCACCACGGTTCCGATGGTATAGGTTCCGAACACCTCCGAGTTGGAGAAGTTGAATGTTCCAGGGCCAGTGACGCTAAACGCCAATGCTCCAAGATTGTCATTCTGTGAAACGTTGTCTTGATCCCAGAAAGTCATGGAAAACACAAGCGAACTAAGTTCGATGCCAAGGTTATTCCAAGTCTGTGTAAGGCTATTATTACCTGCGGAAGAGGTGTAGGTGTCGCCATTGTTCGCATAATCGAAGAAAAGGTCTGGCGCACCCTGACAAACGCCAAATAGGCTGGCCTCCTCAATATCACCACACCAGCCCGAACCGGAAGCAGTAACCTCCACATCCGTTAGCACATAATTGTAAACGGTAGTGGTAAGTTCCGGATAATAATCGCCTGGAGTTGTGTATGACTGAACAGCCGGAGTAGCCCCCGTGGCCGTGTTGCCGTTTCCGAAATCCCAATCGTACGTGGTCGGCTGCAGCGGTTCAAAGTTCAAAAGACCTTCATAGGTCACATCCAGCGAACCACAGGCCGAAGGCGGGTTGTAGCTGAAACAGCAGTTGCCTCCGGGAGATGGATCGATGGTCAGCGGCATCGTAAAGCCGGTTGGCTGATTGATGGTACCTATAGGAGTAGTGACATTGGCCACCACCTGAATGGTAATCGTATAATTACCTGGAACTGTGGGCGTTCCGCACATCTTCACACAACCGCGCTGAGTGGCAGGGTCGTTGGTAACCGTGTAAGAGCAGCCTGGCTGATCGCATGTGTAACTGATTCCTTGAGGCATCCCTGTAACGCTGGTGACCGTGATCCCATTCAGAGTAACACTCTGACCAGAACCAGCATCCACAAAATCGCGAGGCATGAAAAACGTTGCGTTCTCATCATAGTAAACGCCTTGTGTACCGTTAGGCAGAGATGCCGGACAAAGGGTCGGCTGAACCGGATTCAGTCCCACACCGCAGGTCTGGTCAATGGTGCAACCGGGACACTGAGCCGAAACATTGGTCAAATTGGCGAAGAACGTCACCGACAGTATCGCGATAATTGTAGCTATTCTTTTCATTTTCATGGTTTTGAAGCGTTGCAAAAGTACTTTTTTCGAGGTACCGAATTCTATACTGATATACAGCAATATTGAAAACGTAACGATAAGGACACAGTTGTCTGCTCATCGCTGGCATAGCTGCTTGAAATCGCAGAAGCCACAGGCCTTCGCGTCCTCGGTCTGTTCGAATGGGATTTCTAGATCGAAGAGCTCCGAAAGAATATCTGATAGAAGCTCTTCCGTGTACGCGTCCAATTCCTTTGCGCTGAGTTTTTCCCCATCCTCCAGAATGGATATCTCCTTCTCTATCTCATGCAAACGCAAGAAGAAGATGGCCGGAATGGCGGTGTCCGTTCCCGTCATCTGCGTGTAAAGCAGATGGTAGATGAGCAACTGAAAGGCATAATCGGCCTTGGACGTGGCGAAATCCTCCACCCTGTCTATCTCCACTTTCTTATCGGCCGAGCCTGTTTTATAATCGATCAGCCTCACCGTTCCGCTAGAAGTTCGGTCGATGCGGTCGGCCATGCCTTTGAAATGTACTTCCAAGGATTCTCCATTCAGTTGGTGCGGGATGGAACCCGTTAGTTTCTCCTCCAACTGCAGCACCGTATTGGGTTGGCCGTTCCTTACCGCTTGCAGGTCGTTTTTCAGCACGCGGTTCACATAGGTCTTGGCCACTTCAAAGGCCAGCAGATTGGTTCCTTGCATCACCGATTCCTTCGGGATGTGTTCGGCAAACTGCTTTGCCAGCTCATCATCGGCCTTGGCCTGCATCTGTTTCAGCACCTCCTCGGTGAGCGGTTTTCCCAAGGTCGGTTTGTAGAGTTCCTCCAACGTATCGTGGATGGCCGTTCCGAACATGGCGTGGTCCACATCCTCCACCAGTTCGTCCTGCTCCTTGAAACCCGCCACGTAGCGCATGTAGAATTTGAGCGGACACGTTCGGTAGGTGTTCAGAGCCGAAGGCGAAAAACCATCGGCCGCATGTTCTTTCAGTTTGGCCAATTCCACTTCGGTTTTTGGGATGATGATGGCCTCGCCTACCGAACGTTTGGGCAGCTTCTGCTCCAACCGAAGTTCATGAAAATGGATAATGTCCTTATCGCATTCCAACCGCAGTTGCTGCACGAAGCGGCTTACCTCTCCTCCACCGAACGATTCGGTATCCTGATCATAAATGAGATGCACCTTCTTGGCGCGCTGCATCAGCCGATAGAAATGGTAGGCCGTTACCGCATCGCGCTCGTTCTGGCAGGCCAGTCCGTACGCCCGCCTCACATCGAATGTAAAATAGCTCGGACTGTGCGCATTCGATGGCAGACTTCCCTCGTTCACACTCAGCATGATGACCTCCTCAAAATCGAGATTCCGTGTTTCGAGCATGCCCATTACCTGCAGCCCACCGATGGGTTCGCCCACAAAATCCAACTGCTGACCGTTGACCAACTGATGCCAGAACACCTGTAGGGTTTTGATGGATTCGATGATGCCGAACTGCTGTTGCAGGTCGGACAGTCTGCGCAGCAACCGCTCCACCAGTACCACAAAACCCAGTTCCAGCCTGAAGTCTTCTTCCTTCCATGTTTGGCGGATGGTGCGGCACACCTGCTGCAGCAGGGCAATGAAGGCATCCACCGATAGGTGCGTGTCGGAAAAGACAATCTTCCCGAAGGAGGAGAACTGCAACTCATCTGCTTGCAAGTAGGCCTTTTTCAGTTCCAACAATTGCTTTTTAATGGCCTGCGCGGGTCGATCCGACAGCGATACGAAGACGCTGTGCGTCACCACCGCCATTACATCGGCATGGTAGAACCTTCCGCGCGTGGCAGCACCAACGTACAGCCCGAACAGCTTATCGATAAAACTGACCGCCTGCGAATACTTGAGCCCGTAGCCCATGGTGATGTTGACGCCCGAAATATCTGCGGGCATCGCATTCAGCAACGGAAACAGCAGCTTCTCATCGTTCAGCACCACGGCCATGTTCGAGAGGCTCTGCGGGCCATCCTTCCTCACCTTTTCGGCCAGGATGGTGGCCGCGGCCTCGGCCTGCGTCACGTTGCGCTGGGCAGCAATAAGGTTCACATCCTTTTCCTGCTCCGCAAAGAAGTGCTGCTTCCAAGGCGCATCGGGCGTCACTTTCAGGTGGGCCTTGCCCGAGGCATACTTCCTGAAATAGAACCCCGCCTCATGCAGCGCATCGTCCACGTAGTGCGCGTCCATGTCCCAGAAGGTCTTGGCCGTGCCGTTCTCCTCAAAGGCGCGGATAATGTGCTCTTCCGAAACGGTGAGCGCATTGAACCCCGCAAACCAAACGGTGCTCCACGGGCAGCGCTGGATGCTCTGCTGCGCATTCTCCGCCACATGGCGGAAGGCCAACCCCTGATAGGCCACCTTCTCCGCTTCCAGCTCCTTGCGCAGTTCGCGGTAGAGCGGGTACAGCCCTTTTACAAATTGCAGGTGCCGTTCCTGAAAATCAGACATCGGTCTGCCGCTGGGATTCCAGCGTGCAATGCGCTCGATGGAATACAGCTGGCTGTAAATGTCCTCGGCATCCACCAGGTTGATGTCCACCTCGTTGACATCGGCCAAGAAGATGGGTGCCCAATTGGCAAAGAGTTCGAACGGCTGCGGGTCGGCCACCGAGCGCTGGTACACCCCGAAGAGCTTGAACAGCAGCGTGACCTGCTCCACCTTTACCATGCCCGACAGGCGGAATACGAAATCCTCGATGGAGAGGATGCTGGGTGCCCAGATGGTCTTTTTGCCCGCCTTGGAGAGGGCATCGCGCAGAAACACACCCGCCCGCCTACTGGGCAGCACCACGCAATGGCCCGAAAGGTCGTTGCCATCGGTGGCAAGCAGTTGCCGGGCTATCTGGTCGAGGAAGGTTTTCACGCTGCGGAAGATAGTATTCTTTGAGGGTTTGAGAGAGGTAGGAATGGAGCCGCGCTATGCCTAAAACTTCAAAAAACGATGGCAATGGTACTTGAAGAGACAGCCCGTATCACAGTCACAGCATTCTCGGTTCGAATGAGGATCAATAAGATCGGTAGCTTGATCAATGATCTAAAGAAAGGAGTTTGTTCAATGGAATGCCGAAACCGCCTTGTTGGACGTTGCAAATGGCTATATTGGCAAAAATTTAAAATGGTCAAATGAAATTGACATTCTCTATTCTGCCGATCATTGCGTTACTGATTGTTTCCTCATGTTCTGAGGTGAAAGTGGACATAGGTGACCAGTTACCAGACACCAACTACCCGAACGGAAATAAGAAAGCTGAATATGAGGTAAAAGAAGGTAAACTCCAAGGAAAATATATCGAATACCATGAAAATGGAAATGTCAAGTTTGAAGGACAATACGAGGATAACGTTCAAACTGGCTTGTGGAAAAAGTTCTATGAAAACGGAATCTTATTCGAGGAGAACATGATGAGTAATGGTGCTTACAATGGATTGCAAAAAGTCTATCACACTAACGGCCAGCTTGCAGTAATTGGAAATGCTGTTAACAATCTTGAAGATGGGGAATGGTGGTTTTTTGATTTAGATGGAGACACATTGAAAATGGAAAATTACCAAAACGGAAAAGTTGTCAACGAGGTTGAGTATCAACCATCTGAGGACCTTTATAAAAAGTAAAACCGTTTACCAATACCCGATACGTGTGACAGTACACTCCTCTGGGTATTGTCGTTTGAGGGAGATGTTGCACAACATTTCAAATCAACATGAAACGCATACTTGTAAAATCTTTGGTGAGCTTAGTGATGTCAACTGTCTTGCTAATAGGCTTCACATTAATCAAAAGCTATTTTCAGCCCTTACTATCAATTGTTGCAGTTGGTCTTTTACACATACCCGTTTTCCTAATTTCACTCATCGGGTTAATACGAAAAGACAACAACCTTTATCAGATATTGCCACATATTATTTCAATCGTGCTGTACGGAACCTTTGCATGGCTTACATGGATGCCGGATAAACCGGAAAATGATTTTCGCGCGTCTCCCTATAACGGATGGCAAGATAATTGAAACCCTTACAACTAAACCACTATGGACTGGAAGTCCATAGGTTTGATTGACGACTGAAAGTCGTCTTTCACTCAATGATGAAATTGCTTCCGCCATTGTCATCACTCCTTCTGTGATGCTCCAGATATTCATTCACCATTTCATCTGT